>JBEANW010000320.1:0-6413 GCA_041165225.1 Cyanobacteriota bacterium
TTCCTTGACCTCTTTTTGTTCTCTAGGAGGGACAGAAATACCAATTTTACGTCTTAATTTTTCTATCTTACGAGCATCAGTACTATATACCGCTAGCTCATCTTCCGCGAGAGCAATGAGGCGTTCTAATTGTCCGTTGTTACCGTCCATTATGGGAACAATACCTTCTTTATAGTTTTGTAAACTATTATAAATTAATCTGTTCAGATAATACGTCTGATGCGGATTAAAAATTTAAAATGCCGTAAGTACCTAGGAAAAATAAATTACACACTTGACTTGCTCTTTTTCCCCTTTCCCTTCTTGATTCAGTCGCTTCAACGGGGGGAACCCCCGCAACGCGGACGCGAAGCTAATCCTTTAGGGCTGAATCGCTTTCCCGATCTTAATACTAGGTAATTAATTTTGCTTATCAGAGTTTTAATGCAATATTTCCCCTAGTTCTCCCATTTGAGGATAGGGTTTTCCCTGGCGATGATACATAGCTGCGATCGCAGGATAGCCCCATTCAAAAGCCGTCTGCTGGTAGACTTCTGGGGTTAAACGAACTTGATCATAGAAGCCAGCCTGTAAACGCTGCCGTTGAGCTTCAAACAACACTACCGCATTAGCTACAGATACATTCAGGGACTGCACCATACCCTGCATCGGAATAATAATATGTCCATCTACCAGAACCGCCGCTTCATCCGTAACACCCCATCTTTCTGTCCCCAGAAGAATTGCCGTGGGTTTGGTATAGTCAACTTCTCGATAGTCAACAGCTATATCGCTTAAATGAGCAGCGTAAACCTGATAATTTTGCTGTTGGAGGTGTTTAATGGCAGTGGTGATCTCAGAATGGACATGCAACTTGACCCATTTCTCGCTCCCTTGAGCAACTTGGGAATAAGTGGGTGTGTCACTATAGCGACTTACGGCATGGACAGCAAAAATCCCCACCGCATCACAGGTACGAATAATTGCCGAAAGGTTATGAGGCTTGTGGACATCCTCCATTAATACCGTCAGATCTGGTTGTCTTTGATCCAGAACTTGCTTGATGCGTTCATATCTGCGAGGAATCATGTAGTCTTTGATCTAGTTTGCTCTAAAGTGTCTTGCACTGAGCTTGATTGTATAGCAAGCGATCGCATAATACCAAAGCGACCATCGCCTCCACCATTGGCACGGCTCTAGGTAAGACGCAGGGATCGTGTCTCCCCTTGGCTGCCAAGACAGTTTCTTCTCCACCTTGGGTAACGGTTTTCTGTTCTTTCCCAATAGTCGCCGTAGGTTTAAACGCCACTCGAATGACAATATTTTCCCCGTTAGAAATACCCCCTTGTATTCCTCCAGAACGATTCGACACCGTGCGCGTCTCACCATGTTCGTCAATGTAAAATTCATCGTTGTGTTCACTCCCCGTCATGGTAGTGCCAGCAAAACCTGAGCCAATTTCAAATCCTTTTGTAGCGGGAAGGGACATCACCCCTTTTGCGAGATCTGCTTCTAACTTATCGAACACAGGATCCCCCAAACCTTTTGGTACATGACGCGCCACACATTCCACTACTCCCCCCAAAGAATCTTGCTCTCTTCTGGCTTGTTCGATGCGCTCGATCATCGCTTCGGCATATTCCCCATTGGGACAGCGGACAATATTACTTTCTACTTGTTCTAGGGTGACGGTGTTAGAATCCACTTCCGCTTCCAGATCTTTAATGCGCTTCACATAGCCAACGATTTCCACCCCTGCCACTAGATGTAGAATCTTTTTGGCGATCGCTCCTGCTGCTACACGACCAATGGTTTCCCGTGCCGAAGAACGTCCACCCCCTTGATAATTACGAAAACCATACTTGGCATCATAGGTAGCATCAGCATGGGAAGGACGATATTTAACCGCCATCTCGTCATAATCTTGCGATCGCGCATCTTTAT
The DNA here is from genome assembly GCA_041165225.1 of Cyanobacteriota bacterium. GTDB lineage: Bacteria > Cyanobacteriota > Cyanobacteriia > Cyanobacteriales > Xenococcaceae > Waterburya. Next base: position 1,924 of record JBEANW010000320.1, read on the forward strand.
TCCGCACTAGAATCGAAATTGGAGTCCCTGTAGTTCTACCCTGAAACACCCCAGACATAATTTCACAGATATCGCTTTCTTTTCTGGGGGTGGTAATCTTACTTTGTCCTGGTTTTCGGCGATCCAAATCTACTTGTATTTCCTCGGCACTAATCTCTAATTGCGGGGGACAACCATCAATAACTACCCCAACCCCTCCACCGTGAGATTCACCATAAGTAGTGATGCGAAATATCTGCCCAAATGTGTTCCCCATGATGCCAATTTCGTCCTAGTAGAGCGACTTGTATTCTATCGCAACTTAAGAGTTGTTGTTAATTTGCACTGTCAATACGAGGGAAAAGACAGTACTTCATGATTCTGAGAATTGCTATAGCTTTTGTCTATCAAAAGAATTGGTAAATCAGATCGCCATCAGGGTAAGAATTTCGATAAGGTACTCCTAGGAGATATATTTTAACCGCAGCCTAGAGCCTAGAGCTTATAGCTTAAGGCTTATAGCTATCAAAAGGAGATGTAATTGATGTCTGACAATCGAAGAAGCCAAGAAGTAACCCAAGGAAATCAGCGATCGCCTAATCGGGCGATGTTACGAGCAGTTGGTTTTGGCGACCATGATTTTACTAAGCCGATTGTCGGTTTAGCTAACGGTTATAGCACGATTACCCCCTGCAATATGGGCATTAATACCCTGGCATTAAGGGCAGAATTGGCGCTAAAAGATGCGGGAGCAATGCCTCAGATGTTTGGCACTATTACCATTAGTGATGGTATTTCGATGGGTACAGAAGGGATGAAGTATTCTCTAGTGTCTCGGGATGTGATTGCCGACTCCATTGAAACCGCTTGTAACGGACAGAGTATGGATGCGGTGCTGGCGATTGGGGGCTGTGATAAAAACATGCCTGGGGCAATGCTGGCGATCGCCAGGATGAATATTCCCGCGATTTTTGTTTACGGTGGCACGATTAAACCAGGAAAACACAACGGCGAGGATCTAACGGTAGTTAGTGCCTTTGAAGCCGTAGGTAAGTTTAGTGCTGGGAAGATCGACCAGGCAGAATTAGACGCGATCGAACATAAAGCCTGTCCTGGAGCGGGTTCTTGTGGGGGTATGTTTACCGCGAATACCATGTCTTCAGCATTTGAAGCGATGGGGATGAGTTTGCCCTATTCTTCTACTATGGCAGCAGAAGACGAAGAGAAAGCCGAAAGTACAGAAAAATCTGCTTTTGCTCTGATGGAAGCAATTAAAGCGCAAATCTTGCCCAGTCAGATTCTGACGCGCCAAGCCTTTGAAAATGCCATTACCGTGATTATGGCGGTGGGGGGTTCAACCAACTCTGTTCTACATCTCCTGGCGATCGCTAATACTATGGGAGTAGAACTCACGTTAGATGATTTTGAAACTATTCGTCAGCGTGTCCCCGTAATTTGCAGTCTCAAGCCATCAGGGAAATACGTCACCGTTGACCTGCATAACGCTGGGGGGATTCCTCAAGTGATGAAGATGCTGTTGGTCAATGGCTTATTGCATGGAGATGCTTTAACTGTTACAGGCAAAACCATCGCCGAAGTCTTAGCCGATATTCCCGAAACTCCCCCCACAGAACAGGACGTAATTCGTCAGTGGGATAATCCTGTCTACCAAGAAGGACATTTAGCGATCCTCAAAGGCAACCTAGCTAGTGAAGGTTCGGTAGCCAAAATCAGTGGCGTTAAAAACCCTGTAATTACTGGCCCTGCTAGGGTATTTGAATCGGAGGAAGCATGTCTGACGGCTATTTTAGACGGCAAAATTAAAGCGGGAGATATAATCGTCATCCGTTACGAAGGGCCGAAAGGCGGGCCAGGAATGCGAGAAATGCTGGCACCAACTTCTGCCATCATCGGTGCGGGATTAGGGGACTCGGTGGGCTTAATTACCGATGGTCGTTTCTCTGGGGGGACTTACGGTATGGTGGTGGGTCATGTTGCCCCCGAAGCTGCGGTGGGAGGAGCGATCGCTCTAGTTCATGAGGGAGACAGTATTACCATTGATGCCCGTCAAAAGTTATTACAACTAAACGTTGATGATGCAGAACTAGAACAACGTCGTCGCCAGTGGCAACCTCCTCAGCCTAAATACCCCAGAGGAGTTTTGGGGAAATATGCCAAACTAGTTTCTTCTAGTAGTTTAGGGGCATTGACGGATTTGGATTTGCATAGTTAACTGCCGTATCGATGGTTTGATCGGAATTTGCCCTAAAGGATATGCGTAGCGGTATGCTTTAGCACTAGCTTCGCGTCGGGGATTTGGGGCAGATAAATTTGACTCTACATCCCTTTATCGGTACAAAACATCAGTAGTCATGCAAAAATAATTACCTAGTTAAGAGCGGGAAACCCTAAAGGATTAGTCCTATTAGATAGTGCTAAAGAGGCAATGAAGTATTTTAGTAATGCATAAAATACCAGATAGCACCAAATTAATAATTTATGGTTCACTAAGTATATTTTAGGAATGGAGACTAAATTAAATGAGTTTTTCGCTGTATCCGTTATCTTGGGGTTTCTCAGCCTTATTTATCAGTATGATTGTGATGGGTTCTGATGCCTCAGCGGAAGTCCATCAAAAACTTCAGTCGAACGATTTATGGCTACCAATCAATACCTCCGAAGCTGAAGCTCAAACCTGGCAAGCTCAGAGTCGCGATTATCAGACTGCTGTTTCCTTGGGGATATCGGCAGCTGACCAATGCTATCAACAGAAAAAAATAGATGAATGTAATAATCTTCAGGAGATTCAAAATACATTATCAACTTGGTGCGCTCAAAATGATCAAAATGCTTGTGAGGCATATAATATTGTCTTCGACTATTCAACACACACACAAGCAAACGAGGCGCAAAACGATCTGATAGACCAGCTCCAGGTCGAATAATGCACATCAGACATTTAAAATATAATGTTAGATTGACAAACTTATAAAGATATTAATTCGGTATGCCATTAATCACTACTGGAAAATCATTTATTCGCGCCCTCGAAAAAGCTGGAGCCTTGGGGCTATACATCCCCTTGGAGGGAGGTGCAGAAGGTCGTTACCAAAGACGTTTACGAGCCAATGGCTACCATACAATTAATATCACCGCCAGAGGATTAGGAGATTTAGCAGCCTATTTGACCAGCGTTCATGGGGTTCGTCCTGCCCATCTAGGCAAAAAAACTATCGGTAGGGAAGCCTGTGTTGGGGATATTCATTATCTTCCCCCCATTGCCACTTACGAATTAAATTCCCTCCCTGCAAATTCTAAGGGATTAGCGATCTGGATTATCGAAGGACAAATTTTATCCCGCCAAGAAATTCAATATTTGGTTAATTTGACCAAAGAAGAGCCAAAACTGAAAATTGTCATCGAAATGGGTGGCGATCGCTATGTGAATTGGAAACCTTTGGCAGATACTTTAGCGGCCGCGTAATTGATTAAAATTGGGGATAATATAAAAGAAGCGTCAACTAAAATCTTGTGTACAGGTTACGGGGTGGTATCGGTGTCAGATAAAAATATGGATGATTTACTGGCTCAATTAAAAACAGAATTTGATCCTGAGCCTAGATCCAAGTCGCAACCCAAGTCGGGGGTTAATCAGTCCTCTGGCAATCAATCACCGCCACCCCAAAGTGCTGCTTCTCAAGCCCCTATCAACCAAATGCTAGGAGAACTGAGAAAAGAATTGGAATCTGGTCGAGGTAGAGCAAGTAATCCTGTTACACCTCCATCATCGACTTTCTCCTCTTCCACCTCTCCACCCCTAAGTGTCAAAGAGGCGGCTCTGGCTCGTCAACGTCTGAACGCTTTGATCGATCAGGATTACCAAGCACAAGCCCAAATACGGGAAGCTAAGTATGCTGAAATCCAGCGTCAAGCCGAAGCCAAGCTAGCAGACGAAAAACGTCATCAAGAAGAATTAATTGAAATTCAACGCCTCGAAGCATTGCGCGATCGCCGCAGGCAAGAAGCCTTAAGAGAAGAAGCAAAAACCTGGCTAATCAAGTTAGATCCTCGCAGCGAAGAAGGTAAATGGTTTCAAGAATTCTCCTATTCTTATGAAGACAAACTTCGGGCAGCGATCGACTATCTCGAAGCCATGCGGGAAACTGGTTTATAGAACCCTTTTCCCTTTTTCCTTTTCCCTTATGCGAAGCGGTACCCTTTAGGGTTTCCCGATCTTCACAAATCAATGAGTGCGTAACATCAGTTATCTAACAGGAGCTTCCTTAATTGCCTTGACCACGGCTTTCCAAGCAGGTTTGAGATTGTACTGGCGATCGCGTAGTAGAGGACGAACATCTGCACCATCGCTTCTAGGAGCAAAATCACTCAGCCAAGTATAGCGATCGCTTAATCCCCAATTAATGACGGTGGTTACAGCAGGTTCATCTAACACCACCGACAGATATTGATAGTAGGATTCCGCCACAATGCGATCGCGCACCTCAATACTT
>JBEANW010000321.1:0-5736 GCA_041165225.1 Cyanobacteriota bacterium
GCCATAACTAACTATCCAGGGATATAAATAACTTTTATTTAACTGCTAATATACTGATTTTTGCTGAGGTGCGACATCTGTTAGAAGGTATATTTTGTGAGAATGACAGATAAATCACAAATGTTGATACTGGTGGATAACTATTAGCTATTTACCATCACCATTTTTCTATCGGAATGTAGATGAACCTGAAGCAAGATTAAGAGAAGCTCTAGAGAACAACCATTACATTTAATTTTTCAATCTAATTATGCAATCTGCCGAATTTCGTCCTGAACCTAATGAAATCCCAGCACTTCAGCTAGACTATCCTGCCAGTCAAAGGGATATGGTTCCTCAACCCGATACAGATCTTTCTAACTATCAGCCCGCAGGCAAACTCACAGGAAAAGTAGCCCTAATTACAGGTGGCGATTCTGGAATTGGCAGGGCGGTAGCGATCGCTTATGCCATGGAAGGAGCAAAGATAGCAATTCTCTACAACACTCACGATGAGGATGCTAGTGATACTCGCGCTGCCGTAGAAGAACAAAACAGTGAATGCTTGACGATTAAAGCCGATGTTCGCGATCCCCAAGCCTGTCGCTCGGCAGTAGACGAGACTATTGACCAGTTTGGCAGGTTAGATATCTTAGTCAATAATGCCGCTTATCAAGCTTGTCAAGAAACCTTTGAAGATTTAAGTGAAGAACAATTTCGTCGCACCATGGAAACTAATATCTTTGGCTATTTCTACATGGCTAAAGCGGCAGTTCCTCATCTTCAAGCTGACAGTGTAATTATTAATACTGGTAGTATTGTGGGCAAAATCGGCAAGGAATTTTTAATCGATTATGCCGCCAGTAAAGGTGCCGTCCACTCTTTCACCAAAGCTTTAGCCCTCAATTTAGCAGAACGAAACATCAGGGTCAATGCCGTAGTACCAGGGCCCGTATGGACTCCCAATATTCCTGCCACTATGCCCGCAGATATGGTAGAGAATTTCGACACCGACTCCGCCATGAAACGAGCGGCTCAACCAGAAGAATTGGCTCCTGCCTATGTCTTTTTAGCGGCTCAAGATAGCAGCTTTGTCACTGGTGCCATGCTAGATGTTACAGGCGGACAGCTATCTTCTGGCGATTAATCATAAGTTTTCACGACTCTACTTTATGAACCAACAATACGATTTCATTATCGTTGGTACTGGTGCTGGCGGTGGTACTCTTGCCTATGCCCTCGCCCCCACTGGTGCTAAGATTTTACTGCTTGAACGCGGCACTTCTATTCCCAGAAATTCTGACAATTGGAATCCCCGCAAAATCTATCAACAAGGATTGTATCAAACCAAAGAAAAATGGTACAACGAAAAAAGTAGCAAACCGATTCAACCTAGTATTTATCATCGTATCGGCGGTAATACCAAGGTTTACGGTGGCGCACTATTAAGGATGCAACCTCAAGATTTTGCAGAGGTCGTTCATCAGGATAGGTATTCCCCAGCATGGTGCATCGATTATGATCACTTTGCCTCTTACTATACTCAAGCCGAGAAACTTTATAAAGTTCATGGTCAAAGGGGGACTGACCCTTGTGAAGCAGGGGATCTCGATAATTATTCCTTCCCTCCCCTACCTCATGCACCTCAGATTCAACAAGTAGCGGATAAGCTAATGGCTTTAGGTTTATCGCCCTTTCCTCTGCCCATGGCTTTGGACTATCTCGATCCTTCAACCGCCGAATCTTGTATCCTCTGTAAAACTTGCGATGGCTATCCTTGTAAACTTGGAGCCAAAGCTGATGCCGAAACTTGTTGCGTGCAGCCCGCTCTAAAATATCCCAACGTTACTCTTATTGCGGGGGCGGAAGTTGAGCGACTCGTAACCAGTGCTGACGGCAAGAGAGTGGTTAAGGCGATCGCCCGAGTGAACGGTGAATCTCAAACTTTTAGCGGTGATTGCGTGGTAGTGTCCTGTGGAGCAGTAAATTCCGCTGTTCTGTTATTGCGATCGGCTAACGATCAACATCCCCAGGGATTGGCAAATAGTTCGGGAATGGTCGGGCGAAATTTGATGAAGCATAACACTAGCAAACTCTATGGTATTTCTCCTAAAACCCAAACCACTGTTTTTCAAAAAACCCTCGCTCTAAATGACTTCTATTACAGTACCGCAAGCAATCCTCGTCCACTGGGACATATTCACTTAATGGGAAAACATACGGGGGAAATGATGTCTCCTGATTTCCCTGACTGGCTACCGCAACCTCTATTACAGTGGTTAGCTAATCATTCTGTCGATTGGTGGGCGCAGACGGAAGACTTTCCCGACCCCGAGAACCGTGTCACTTTAAGCAAAACAAACAAAATTCACATTAATTACACTCCCAATAATCAATCTGCTCATCAAGAATTAAAAACTAAGTTTAAATCCATTCTTCGTCAAATTGGCTTCCCCATCGTGCTTGATGTTCCTAGCCCGCTCAAAATCATGAACCATCAATGTGGTACTTGTCGTATGGGCAGTGATCCCAAAACCAGTGTCCTTAATCAGGATTGTCGTACCCACGATCTGGAAAACTTATATCTAGTAGATGCCAGTTTCTTCCCCTCCAGTGCGGCGGTAAATCCAACTCTAACGATCGCCGCTAATGCGTTGAGAGTTGCCGATACTTGGTTAGCCTAACTTAACGGTCTTGAGGATTAAGCTGTGCCATTTTCCAAGTAATGAAAGTACCGACTGGACTCCATACTAGATAGGGAATAAGTAACACCCCAGCCCAAACCGAAATCGGCGTTACGGTTATTGTCAGTATTAAACCTAACAAAAAACCGATTGCACCGATCGCCATGCCTGCCTTGAGACTGTGGAGTTTACACATCACTGGAGTATAAGCAACAATAACCATTTCTACCAATAGATAAAAGCTCATCAACTGCCAAGTAATTCTACTACCTGGATCTGTTTCCCAAACTAAATAAGCTGACCAAGCACCGCAAATAAAAATCACAGTCCACACCATCGGAATTATCCCCTCAAAAGTCAGCCATTTAGGGCGAATCAACTTCTTGAACCAACGAAAGTCTTCAGGAGCAGTCAGATTGGCTCCTAGGGCGACAAAAAAAGTAATACCGCCAATCTCTAGCCAAGCAGGAATTGTCATGATTAAGTTAGTTTATCGGGGAAAAATGAAAAAAAAAGGATGAAAAGACTACTAAAGACTACAAGAGTTTTGGTTCTTTTCACCCTGATGTAGAGTAAGCAAAAGTTTTTAACTTGAGTTTATATCTTGCCTTGATCCTGATCTCAATTGCTTCTACCCAGAGAAACAAACTGAAATCTAGCTAAAATCTATCTAATAGGGGATAAATTCGCTATTTTTGTTCGCTAATCTTGAACTCATTCAACCTCAAGAGCTAAAGTAATTATTGTGCAAGATGTAATCGAGCGAGCAAATCAAATTAAAAAAGATTTAGTCGATTTTGTTTATGATGCTGAAGGAGAATTAGCAGTCTCTCTCGAAAAATATGCTGCCGAACAGGGAAAAAACAAACATCAAGATCTTAAACAGCAAAACTTAATGATCGATCGCTTTATGATCGAGGGCAAAGTCAGCGATAAAACACCTCTGGAAATGTTTTTGGAGCAGGAGCCAACTCTGACTCCCAGCGATCGCGTCTTGTTAAGCAGTTGGCAACGCAGTTTTATGGGATTATTTGAAATTATTCAGCTATTTCCTGATGGGGTTGAAGTAATCAATTGGCTTACCGCCAAAAGCTACAGGGTTTTATTGGGCGAGGAAAATCCTGGAACAGAGATACTGAGGAGGCAGCCTAGAGAAATTGTGGTGACTCGCATCGCACCTATTAATGAAAAAAATGATTACTGGCTATTTTTGAGTGACATTATCCTCAAGGGTAAATTAGGCAAACCAAAACTAGCAGTTGCCATTGGGGAATTTAAACAAAACTACCGAAATTCTCTCTATGGCGATGCCCCAGAATTATTAGCATTAGCTTGGGAATCAGTTGCTCAATATCATCAAGAATTTATCGATTTTTTTGGCAGCGATCGCATTGCACTTCCTGGATACCAACTTAATCGCCAAATCAATGAACTTCAGGCAAGAATGAACCAAAAACACTTGGCACAAGCAGGTATTGATGGTTCTAAATCGCTTCAGGAAATTATACAAGACGTGGGAGAAGATGAAGCTGATATCGTAGCCGCAGCAGAAGAGATTAGTGCAGACTCAAAAGAGCTAGCCGAGGCGATCAAAAAGCAGGAAAAAGTTTCGCTGCAAATGCCTAAAACAGATTTACCTGAAGAAATTAAAAAGGCTGAAATGGTGACAGCTTTTTCTCATCCAAAATGGGGTCAAATGCTAATTCCCACTTACAGCAGATTTCAAGCAATGCTGGCAGCAGAAGAACCCCAAAACTATCCTAACTCTGAAAAATTAGTCTATCAATATCTTGAAGATCCTCAGATTAATTTTTTTCTTTGGCAACAGCTACAGCAGCAATATTCAAGTCAATTAGAAAAGTTACTACAAGTCATATTAAAAAATCCAGATTTTAATTTGACCAGAGATTTAGGAACGACACTGGCTAAATTTAACAAACCCCTAGAACCAGAGTTGCCAGAGATAGCGAGCGTTCCTCAGCACTTACACGATCTATTTGCAGCAGCATTTATTCAAGTTAATAAGTCTCAATCAAAAAGTAAAAAAATAGTCAGGAAAAAGAAGGGTTTCCAAGTGTAAATCCTCCTCTTTCTAAACTTACATAGCTCGGCGAGTAATTAAGCCCCAGATAAAAATTACCAAAATAGAGCCGAGAACAGCAAATACAATACTGCCTATTGACAAAGCGCCTACTGATGCCGATGCTGCCGCGCTGCTCCCCAGCATGACTTGTCCTAAGTAACCACCGAATAAAGCACCTACAATTCCTAAAATAGTTGTGGCTATAATGCCACCTCCTTGCTGTCCAGGATAGACTACTTTGGCGATCGCTCCAGCAATCAAACCCAACACTACCCATGCGATAATATTTCCCATTTTCTGCTTTCCTTAAATTTACTATTTAAACATTTGACTATGACATATTACCAAACAAGATAATCGTATTTCTTCTATCAAAAGATGTATAGTGGCAATTCATTTTATTCATAACAATATTAATGACATTCAAAAAAAAGGAATGCACGTTCAATGCATCCCTCAAAGGAACAAGATTCATATTTTAGTCAGAATTTGACAGTGACAAACCGTTGTCTATTTAGCAAAGTTTATAGTATCGAAAGTGCTGTAACTAAGCAGATGAAAAGATAAATCAATTCTTATTGTTTAGTCTTTTATCTTTTCAGCACTATGCTTTGCTTCAGCTTCGGCTTGTTTTTCCTTTCCTTCAGCTTCTCGTTGAGGATCGCCACCAAGTTTTCCTGCTATTTCCTGAGCTTTGCCTTCATTTTTTTCGCTTCTTTCTTCAGCTTTATCAATAATTTCTTTGGCTTTATTTTCAGCTTTATCTTTAAGACCCATAACTAACAAATTGCCTTGTTTGGCATTCAATTGTATGTGACTACAGATTAGCAGCTATCAGGAAAGGTTTAACTCTCTCAAAAGATATAGATAATCCTCGTAGGGGCGATTCGCCCTAAAGGATTAGCTTCGCGTCCGAATCGCCCCTACACTAATAATTTAAAAAACCAACTCGGCGATCGCTGTTACTAGTTCATTAACGTCAATGGGCTT
>JBEANW010000322.1:0-2614 GCA_041165225.1 Cyanobacteriota bacterium
GTGGCGCGGCTATTTTCTCCTTCACTGGTTCCCAGCCAGGGGGAACGATTCAAGTCAATGCTACAGACACCGTAAACGTAACAGGTGTATCCGCTAACAATCAGGTAACTAGTGCTTTATATACCGCAGCTTCTTCAGACGGTACAGCTAAGGGGGGTGATTTAGCGATCGCCGCTGACAAATTAATTGCCCGTGGAGGGGCGCAAATCGGAGCAGATACTTACGGCAAAGGTAGTGCAGGTATCATCACCGTGGAAGCCAGGGAATCGGTTTTATTAAGTGGTATTTTTCCCGATCACGATGAAGCACCCACAGCTTTGGGAACGTTTGTCCAGCCAGGGGCTACAGGATCTGGTAGTCAATTAAACTTAGCCACCCAACGGTTAATGATCGAAGATGGAGCAGCCTTAATCACTGCTACTTTTACCGATGGTTCGGGGGCTACCTTAACCGCCAAAGTTTCTTCCGTAACCGAACTGAAAGGGGCAAAAAGTGCAATTTCTAGTTCGGTCTTCTCAATCCCAGACTTACCTACCCCCACAGGAGATGGCGGTAAAATTAACTTAGAAACAGGACAGTTAAATATTAGTGATGGAGGGATAGTAACTGTCAGCAATCAAGGTTTGGGAGATGCAGGAGATATTAATATTATCTCTCCCAATATTGGACTCAGCGATCGCGCTCAAATAATCGCCGAAACAGCATCTGGTACAGGGGGCAACATTAATCTTCAGATTGATGACACTTTAGCCCTGGATAGTAATAGCTTGATCTCTGCTCAAGCCTCCAACAGTGGCAATGGTGGCAACGTCAATATTGATGCCAATTTTATTGTTGCTTTCCCCAATCAAATAACTGGTAATGGTAGCGATATTATCGCCAGTGCAGAAGCAGGAAATGGCGGGAGGATTACGATCAGTGGCGAGTCGTTGTTGGGCATAGAAGCCAGAAAAGCTGAGGATAATAATCGCACTAATGACATTGATGCCAGTTCGGAGTTTGGTTTAAACGGCACGGTAGAAATTTTTACCCCCGATAGCGTTCCTCTTCAAGCTGCGATCGAGTTACCCAGCAATGTCGTTGAAGCAGAGCAAAGCGCAGCACAAGTTTGTTCGGCTGATCGAGAAGGAAAGGTAAATAATGGTTTAGCGATCGCAGGAAAAGGCGGAATTACTCCCACCCCCGATGCGATCTTGAATTCAGACAATATCATCACCAGCAATGAAAGCTCTGGTACTTCAGCTATTCCCGAACCTATTGAAACTAGTCAGGGGAAAATACAACCAGCTAGGGGAATTATGGTAACTAAGTCAGGCAAGATTATTTTGACGGCGTATCGCACTAATAATGCAGGGGAAAGGATTCCTGAAATTAAACCTAACTGTAACTGAGTTCGGAATTCGCCCTAAAGGATTCCCTAAAGGGTATATCCGCAGGTGTATCCTTAGCAGAGTTACACGAGGCAATGTTTCTGATATAGACGGCGCAATCCGTGCCAATGGCAGTGCCAATTTATTTTTAATCAACCCCGCAGGAATTGTTTTTGGGGAAGACGCGAGTTTAAATATTGGCGGTTCGTTTTATGGCAGTAGCGCCAGCAGTATTTTGTTTAAGGATGGAGAGTTTAGCGCCACGGATTTGGATAGTCCACCTTTGCTAACAGTTAATGCACCCATTGGTTTGGGTTTTCGGGATAATCCTGGAGATATTATTAATCGCTCAACCGCTGATGGTGGTTCAGATCCAGCAGGTGTTTCTGGTTACTTTGGCTTGAGAGTTCCAGATGGTAAAAGTTTTGCATTAGCAGGTGGTGAGATAAAAGCTAATGACGGTGGAATAGTAACTTTTGGTGGTCGAATTGATCTAGCAGCAGTTGAAGGAAAAGGAACATTAGGGTTGACATCAAATGGAAATGATTTCAGTTTTAGTTTTCCTGGCAATTTACCGCGAGGGGACGTATCTTTAACTAATCAAGCTGGGTTTTTAGTTGCTGCTGGTGGCGGTGGAGATATTGTAATCAATGCCCGAAACATAGATATAAAGAATAATAGTTCTCTTAATGCAGGAATTTTAAGTAACTTAGGTTCCATTGACTCTCAAGCTGGAGATATTAGACTTAATTCTTCAGAAACATTAGCAATTGCAGACAGTAGTGATGCAATAATAATTATATTTTTTCAGAAGCAGTCGGTAATGCTGGCGATATAGATATCCAGACTAAGATTTTAGACGTTAGCAATAGTCAAGTCGGATCTGTCATTCTTGATAAAGGTAAAGGAACTTCAGGAAATTTGACTGTAAATGCTTCCAACTCTATCAATCTTAGCGGAGAAATTCCTGGTGAAAATGGAAACATTGGATTTCCTGGTGGTTTATTGGCTCAAGCTGATTTTAGAGCAGAAGGAAAATCAGGCAATATAAGTAGCTAGGCGGAATTAAATATAAAACGTTCTACTTGATAATCACCTATTTCGCTGCAATTTTTCATCCCTTCTCATTGTCAAACATCCGCCCTGCGATTTCGTGACTTTTTAATTGATGCCATTGTGTTTCAACAAGTCGGTTCTATAAGCTCGGGTTTCCCGAGCATAGCCCGACTTCAATCTCGTTCATG
>JBEANW010000323.1:0-4683 GCA_041165225.1 Cyanobacteriota bacterium
TGCTGGACCTCCTCCGATGATAACAACATCAAATTCATGTGTTTCCAAAATGCCAATCCCCAACTGCTTGTTAGACTAATAGATATATTTATTCAGGATACATCTGCTGTGGGTCTTGTTACAAATATTCCCGTTAAAATTACATAGTTTTGTGACAGGATTGACTAGTCTAAATATCTGATCGTGAGTAATAAACATCAACTCAAACAAATTGCCGATTCTCAGCCATACCCCCTGTTATTCGCTACCATCAGTGGCGCTCATTTGTATGGCTTTGCTTCCCCTGATTCCGACTACGATCTTCGAGGAATTCATATTCTGCCACTGCCACAAATAGTTGGATTACATCCCTTACAAGATACTATTGAGGTATCAAAAATCACCGATGGCTTAGAGTTAGATTTAGTTACTCATGATGTCCATAAGTTTTTTACTCTAATGCTGAAAAGAAACGGTTATGTCTTAGAACAATTGTATTCACCGTTAATTGTTCAGACTAATGCTGGACATGAAGAGTTAAAAGCGATCGCCGATCATTGCATCACTCGTCATCACGTCCATCACTATTTAGGCTTTGCTAAAACTCAATGGCGATTATTTAACCAGGAAACCCCACCTAGAGTAAAACCGCTGCTGTATTTGTATCGAGTATTGCTTACAGGGATCTATCTTATGCAAACTGGCAAGATTGAAGCTAATCTCAATCAGCTTAATCAAGAATTCAATTTGCCCTATATTCCTGACTTGGTTGCCTTAAAGGTTTCTGGAGCGGAAAAAGTCAGAATCCCAAATCTTAATTTAGAATTTCATCAGCAAGAATATGATCGCCTGAGAGAGGAATTAGCATTGTCTGCTCAAAATAGCCATCTTCCCGATCTTGCTACGGCAAAGCCAGCCCTCAATGATCTTATAGTTAGAATTCGCTTAGCGCGAAGTTGCGTTGCGGGGGTTCCCCCCGTTGAGCAAACTTCGTAAGAAGAGCTAGAAGCTAGAAGCTAGAGGCTAGAGGCTAGAAGCTAGAAGCTAGAGGCTATTCCTTTTCGGTATTACCTCCTTTGATCCAGCCTTCTTGCTCATTTTCTAGTCTAACTCGCTGCCATTTCCCATCAGCAGAATCCTCTAGGATGATAATCGAGGCTTCACTTTCGATGCCCCCAATCCTTTCCGCATCAGCATCAGCTTCGGCTCTTAAACTTAGACCATCAGGCCAGGTAACTACAGCTCGATAGGCATTAGGTGGTAGTTCAGCCTCGGAATCCTCTGGTTCTGTCTCCACAGGGGAAGTTTCATCGCTAGTGGTCGATTCTAATGGCTCGATATCAGTTTCGGCTGAATCTGGCGGTGCTGCGGTCGGAACTGTCACCGCAGGAAATATTGGTTTTTTGGGTAACGTGGACATTTTTGCATAGTAAGCAAAAATGACAGCCCCTGATATTCCTGCAATAGCACTAATACCCAAAAGAAAGCCCAGAATAAACTGGAGAGTTACCGAAAAACGTTTGAGAAAGATAGATTTGGTCATCCCTTAATTAAGTTGACTCTGAATGCGATCGCTTAAATCATTATTTTTTGAAGCTAGACGAGCTTTTCCTGCCGCTACCCACTGTTGCAGAAACTCAATTTGCTCCTGAGCAGTTTTGGCTAAGGGAACGATTTGACTCGCCGCCTCAAGAATATCATCTGTGGTAAAGTCACGATTTTGGCTAAAGCCAATGTGCATTGCCTCGATGATCGTTTGCTCAATTTCCGCCCCAGAAAAGTCTGGTGTTTCATATGCTAACCGCTTGGCATCGTAATTGCCTAGATTATGAGGGCGTAATTTTGCTAAATGAACTTTAAAAATGGCTTCTCGCTCGACTCGATTGGGCAAACCGACAAAAAATATTTCATCAAACCGCCCTTTCCGCAACATCTCTGGAGGCAAAGCTTGGATATTATTGGCTGTCGCCACCACAAACACAGGAGTTTTTTTCTCCGCCAACCAGGTAATGAAAGTACCAAAGACACGGCTGGTAGTACCTGAATCTCCTTTGCCGTCTATACCCCCAAACCCTTTATCAATCTCGTCAATCCAGAGAATACAAGGGGCTAGGGCTTCCGCTAGTTCAATAGTTTGACGAGTTCGGGATTCCGATTCCCCCACCAAACCCGCAAACAAACGTCCTACATCTAGACGCAGTAGGGGTAAATGCCAGTGATGAGCGATCGCTTTGGCGGTCAGAGATTTTCCTGTTCCCTGGATTCCTAGCAGTAATAACCCTCTGGGGTTCGGTAAGCCATAAGCCCTTGCCTGTTCACTAAAAGCACCCCCACGACGCAGCAGCCAGCTTTTGAGGTTATCTAAACCTCCAATGTCAGAAATTTGTTCTGTAGCGGGGTAGTAGTCTAGAATCTGAGTTTGGCGGATAGACTGACGTTTTTCTTCGAGGATTAACTCGACATCTTCCTCTTCTAGTTTGCCATTAGTGGCGATCGCTCTAGTTAAAACTCTTCTAATTCTCTCTAAAGATAGCCCTTGGGCAGCCCGCACTAATTCATCCACTAGCTGTTCCGATAAATCTTGATTGGTTGTCGAAAGTAAACCTTGAACTTCCGTCTTGATTTCTGGCGCAGTGGGTAAAGCAAATTCGACGATGGTAATTATTTCAGATAATTCTTCAGGAATCTGTACCTGGGGAGCAATGATAATAATATTTTTCGGTTGAGATTTCAAACTACGTGCCAAGTTTCGTAACTCACGAGAAACAGCAATATCACCCAGAAAACGTTGAAAATCTCGCAGAATAAAGACTCCCCCCGCATTCTTGGGCATATTAGTAATAAATTCTAACGCCTGCAAAGGATTGCGCTTACCAAAACCAACATTATTTGGATTTTCCTGGTAGCCATTCACAAAATCCCAAATATAAACGTTACGCTTGCCTAATTTTTCCGTAGCGGTGGCGATCGCTTTTTCGGCTCTTTCTTCTTCTCTGGTGGGCAGATAAATTAAGGGATAGCAGGCGCGTAATAGGAGAGAAAACTCTTCGTTAAAGTTCATGGTCAATTATGCGGGACTTGATTGCTGCTGATATTCTCTCACCTTAACTACTGTTTACAGCCGTTTTCAGTTGAATAAACTCCGTTGTTAATTAGTCAGTTCGTAGCTTTTAGCTTCTAGCTCTTAGCTTCTAGCTTTTAATAAGCTAGTCTATTGTGGTCTACTCATGTGAAAAGCTTAGTAAGTCTGGCTTTTCTTTCCCCTTTTCCAATCACCACAAGTAAATTAAATGCGATCTTAAGATTAACTAATTAACATCACTTTTACTTCACTTCCTTGGGGAATTAAGTTTTGATTCACAGGAACGATCGCCAGTCCAGTGGTTTGTGCCAAATTGATTAAATTACCTGAACTATGACTACCTCCTGCCAGTGCAAATTCATACTGACCATCAGTTAGCTGTAATTGCCCCCACAGGTAGTTTTCTCGCTTGCCTGCGCCGTTCAAATCATGACGAGTTGTGGCATTAACCAAGCAGGGTTTGAAGTCTGCCAGTCCAGAAAGTTTCTTGAGGGCGGGTTGCACAAAACGCCAGCAGCTAACCAAAGCTGAAACGGGATTACCTGGAATGCCAAAATACAAACAGTTATGATCCTCAAAAGTAGCTACGGTTAATGGTTTACCTGGTTTTACCGCTACGCTACGAACATGGAGCGTCCCACCTAATTCTGTCAACATCCGATCTACATAGTCATAGTCACCAACAGATACCCCGCCAGTGGATAGCACCAGATCCGCTGAGGCGATCGCTTGAGCGATCGCTCGTTTTAATTCCGCTGGACGATCTGGAACGATACCAAGCTTAATGGGTATCCCACCGTTATGAGCCACAAAGCTAGCTAAAGCATACTGATTAGAATCGACGATTTGCCCTGGCTGCAACGACTGTTCTGGAGTAACTAATTCATCCCCTGTGGAGAGGATCGCTACGTGGGGACGACGATATACCCCCAATTGAGTACATTGAGCGGTGGCTAACACTGCGATTTCTGCTGCACCGATTTTGACCCCTGGCTCTAGTAAAGATGTTCCTGCCTGGTAAAAAGCCCCTTGATGGCGCACAAATTCTTGGAATTCTGGTGCTTGCTGAATAGAAATGCGATCGCGAAGCGTACCCGAAGGGTAATCGCCTTCCCTTTGAGTATTTTCCTGGATCACAATGGTGTCTGTCCCTGCTGGCAACATTGCCCCTGTAAAGATGCGGGCAGCTTGTCCTAATTTGATCTCAGTTTTTGGGCGATCGCCAGCAGCAATCTCACTCACCACTTCTAAAGTTACAGGCTGTTCTGGGCTACAGTTTTGTACGTCTTGATAGCGTACTGCATAACCATCCATCGCCGAATTATCCCAGTGGGGAATATCCAGATTGCCGACTACAGCCTGGGCTAAAATTCTGCCGTTAGCAGCTTCTAGATCGACTATTTCTAGATCTTGGTTAGAATCTAGACTTCCAACTAAATTGAGAATGATTAATTCGGCTTCTTGAACTGACAACATAAGTAATCGTGTAAATAAATTTCCTAGTTGAGATCGGGAAAAGGGAAAGGAGCAAAAGTTAGAATAATAGTCTACTGATAGCTTAAAGTTAAGAGCTAAAAAAACACAATATACTTAATTCCTATGATTCCTATGAGAATCAAACC
>JBEANW010000324.1:0-3854 GCA_041165225.1 Cyanobacteriota bacterium
CTGAATACATCAGCTATTTGGATCGTACTATTGTACTTATCGCACTATTGGGATGCTCCCTTGTTATTGTGTACCAAAACCTCATGATTATCTCAAACTAAAGGTGCTTCTGGAGTCAAGAAAGCCAATTGACCACCCTGAACTAAATCAGCATCTGCAATGATACCATCTTCAATACTATGAGCTTGAACGCCATAGATAAAGCGTGTTCCTGGGGCTTCATCAAATAACTGAGAAACATCAAGAATCCCTGAAGATTCCCAATTACCAATATCATCAGGTTCAGGGTCAGTTTGTCCTTCAGGTACAGCCGAACGATCGATCTGCGCTACGCGAGTTAATTCCCCAGAATTAGGATCTAAACGCCAAATTGAAGCTTCTTCACCAGAAGTCCCTCCAAAGTCTTCATCAGAGAAAGTAGCTCGGTCTTCTTGAAGATAGATCAAACCATCATCCGCCCAGTCTAAGTTATCGGGACTACGTAAACCAAAGTCAGAATCCTCAAACTGACCTTTACCTGCGTCATCACCATCATAAAGGATGTCAATTTTTCCAATCAAAGGATCACCAGATTGATCAAACTCTGTATCAATTTTATAGGTATTACCCCAGTTATCCTCTGCAAAACGTCCTCCACGACCAGTAGAATTAAGCACCGCTTGCGTACCATCTTCAGGATTAGTAGCTACATCTTCAGGACGAGAAAATTGAAAACCCCCAGCGTCGATAGATAATTCGTCTTGTTGAGCTTGAGTAGCAAACCCTAATTCGTCATAACCCAACTCGTCTTGAATCTCGCTGTCGTCATTAGTATCCGCCGCCGAACCAGCTAAATCAGGTCGATAATAATCCAGTTCAACCCAACTACCAGCTTGACTATTACCAGTACCACTAAAACCTGCGGGGTCTGGTGCATTGTCATCATCAACCACTTCTCCCTCTTCATTGGTAAAAGTGGGAGTGTCGGCAAGCTCACCATCGGGAACCCAAGTATAGAGTTTGCCATCACTTAAACCATTACGTTCGAGTAACCCTGCTCCTTCACAAGTATCTTTTTCACCGACATACATTAATAAAGGTGCAGCTTCGCGGTCATCTCCTACCAAAAAAGCAACTTTATCGGTCGTACCAGTATCTAGTTCAGTAACGTTTTCCCAAGCAGCACGACCCATCCAGGGAACTGCCTGAAGAGTATTAGTAGCAGGGTCGAGAACAAATTCCGTACCGCCATCAGTTTCCTCCCCAGTAAAGAACAAATTATCTTCTAAACCGCGACCATCACCAAATTGCTGTGCTGCAACATATTGCGCCGAACACATGCGATCAATGCCTTCAAATTCTAAGTCGCTAGCTTCGTCTACTTCTTCCCCAG
This sequence comes from Cyanobacteriota bacterium, assembly GCA_041165225.1. GTDB lineage: Bacteria > Cyanobacteriota > Cyanobacteriia > Cyanobacteriales > Xenococcaceae > Waterburya. The sequence goes on from JBEANW010000324.1 coordinate 1,373, forward strand.
CGCGATTAATAATTTTGTCGTAAGCCAGACCAGAATCTTCTAGTTCTAAGGTTTCTTTATTGATATCGAAGAAACTGACTCGCGCACCAGTAAATTCTGTACCATTAGCCAGAGTATAGGCATAACCTTCATCCGCACTAAATTCGTGGTTGGATAGTATTCTTACAGTGTCGTCGTCTAAAGCAAATGCACCCAAACCATCAAGAACACCTGGAGGTGTATAACCGTTAATTTCTTCGCCGACAGTAAAAATAGGATCTACCTGATAACCGTTTAAACCAATCATTTGTGCAGGTTGTTCAGTGTCGCCAGTATTGGTAATTGATGTTGATGTCACAGGAGTACCTCCAAGATTAGGATCGAGATTTAAAGGGGTGTCTAGATTGATTAAAATTGCTTCGTTGTTGTCGATGTCGTCTTCTCTTCCTTGAGAAAAGGGATAGTTATTGTCGTTGGCTACTAAAATGGTGTTTTCATCAATGACAACTAGATTTTCAACAGTCTGAAAAGGAAAATCAAAAGTAGTTTTGCCATCAGCATTTAAGTCATTGGGGTCATCAATATTAAGTAAATCAACAATTTCTTCTTTAGCGACAAAACCATTGGCATCCACTTGGGAAATATCGATTTTGAAGATTTTTTTGAATTGTGCTTCTTCTCCCTGGTTGTTATCCCGTTCGATAACTAAAAACTCATGGTCGTTAATCGGAGTAAAGTCGCCAATCGGATTACCATCGGTGGTGGGATAGTAACCAACTAAACCAGTGTAAGAAGCAGATTCCACATCAAATTCATAGATGCGTAAAGTATTGTCAGGATCGCCATCTACTTTTCCTTCCAATAAAGGATACAGAGTCTTGCGGTCAGGACTAAATGCCATACCTTCAAAACCTCGCGATGTCTCCAAATTAGGTAAGCCATCCCCTAAATCGGGATTTTCAGGAGATTGGACAAATTGACGGGCGACACGAGCTGCCGAGGTTTCCTCGGCAGACGCGCCCTCACCTGTAATTGAATCTACTACCGCTACTCCAGTTGCAGGAAAATCGGTAAAGAAGCCATCCACACCGATCTCAATTAGCTGTTCAATCTCTCCCTCGGTCGTTTGAGGAGTTCCATCTGCTGCTAATGTTAAGTAACTTTCTTCGTTACGATGGGTATAGGGATGAACCTGTAAACCAGCAGCGCAGCGTGTGCATCATCGATAAAAGATGTTATTTCTCCTGTTAGTTGAGTTGTAATCTCTGCTTTACCGTCACCATTGCCATCTACTGGTTTATCTAGTGATTCGCGGAGTAAGATATTGTTTTTCCAAGGTCCAGCACCTTCTGCATATTGATTACTAATAATTTGCAGAATTTCTGCACTATTTAAATCGCGGTAGGTAGTGTTTGCAGATAAACCGTTTTCTACTGCATCGACAAAATCTTGACCATAAATTGCAGCCAAGTCATTACCTTGCTCAAGGTTATAACGAATGTCGTAGGGGACGGAGAAAACATCATCAGGACTAGCATCTTTGGTGGTGTCACCGTAAAGCTGAACTAAAGGAATATCTCCCAACCCCTCAGCGTCTAACATTCCTTGGAGTTCAATTAAGTTTTGGAACTCAAAAGATTGAATAAAAATGCGATTAGGGTCAGTAAAACCTGTTGATTGAAGAGTTTTAATTAAAGGTAATTCTAAAGATAAACCCTGTTGCTCGAAAAAAGTAGGGTGCTTGGTTTCGGGATAAATCCCAACTTCTACCCCTGTTTCTGCTTCCGTTTCCTGAACTAGCTGAATAACTTCCTCAAAGGTAGGAATTTCAAAAGCACCATTAAACTCTTGCGAACGTAAATCATTAGATTGAACTGCTCGTAACTGTTTAATTTCTGCCAGAGTAAAATCTTCGGCAAAATAGTCTGTAACCTCTTCTCCATCCAAAATTTTGGTAGACATTCTGTCTTGACCAAACACCTCAGCCACATTAGTGGTATCACCTAAGAGAGGCTCATGACGGACGATTAAAACTCCATCTTTAGCAGATACTAGATCGGGTTCAATAAAATCTGCACCCTGGGCGATCGCAACTTTGTATGCTTCTAATGTATGTTCTGGCAATAGGCCACTTGCGCCACGATGTCCGATAACCAATGGATCTTGACCATTAAGAGTATTTAAAATAGGATTACCTTCTCCGTCATTGCCCCCCGCAGGAGTACCTTCAGCGAAAGTATCTGCTGGTAAAGAAGCAAAACCAACTAGTTGGTCAGTCATGTTTTAATTTTTATGCTTGAGTGAAATTAAATGACTTAATTAAGTGAAAATATTGCGCTAGAAGTAATCTCTAAAGAAAACTTCTGATTACTATTTCCTAATTACTTATAGAATTTCATACTCATGTTAAGAGTAGGTAATCAATGATTTAATAAATAATCAAATAACTGAATATAAAAACCATTTTCAAAACTTTACTTTTGTATAATCATTATTTATTTAA
>JBEANW010000325.1:0-10904 GCA_041165225.1 Cyanobacteriota bacterium
GCTTCTCCAGAAAATGTAGCAGCTAGTGTTACGTCTAATGTCACTCCTGCTGATGCTAGCAATTCTAGTGTTACTGCTGGTGCTTCTTCAGCGCCAGCGCCATCTGCCGAGGGGAAAAGTAGTTCAGATATGCAGTCAGGAACCAAAGTATCTTCCCAAGGTTCTACCTTAGAGATCTTAGCCAGTCGCCAACTAGAGCTAAAAAATCAGGGTGCTAGTTTACAAAGCCAGCTAGCCAGCTTGAATCAGTCAAAAGTCGCTGCTGATGATAATTTCCTCAATATTCCAGGGTTGCAGCAAACCTTTATGGAATTAAAACGACAACTGGATCTGAAATCTCAAGCCTATAACTATTTGCTTGAAAGAAAACAGGAGTTAGCCATTTCCGAAGCAGAAGAGATTGCTCCCTGGCGGGTGCTTAATGAGCCATTATTGCCCAGTAAACCCGTCTCCCCCAATATCCAACAAGGATTAATTCAAGCTCTAATGGCTGGAGGGTTTTTAGGAGTGGCGATCGCTTTTATGCTGCAACAACTAGACCAAACTGTTAAACAAGTAGACGAAATTAAACAAATTACCCAGCTACCCTTATTAGGAGTTGTGCCTAAAGTAGCCGAGCCTAGTATTGTTGCTAACATTCACACCACCAAGCAGGCTTATTCTTACTACTCTTCTTTCACTGAGGGGTTGCGCTCCCTAGGAATGAATCTCCGCTATCTGACTAACAATGGTCAACCGATTAAATCTTTAGCAGTTACTTCTTCGACTTCTGCCGAAGGTAAATCGACTATTTCCCATAGCTTGGGTATTGTTTTAGCTGAATTTGATTTACGGGTATTAATTGTTGATGCGGATTTGCGTAAACCTAAACTCCACAAACTAGCGCAAATTGATAACCGAATTGGATTGAGCGATCTTCTGACCACAGAACAACCTTGGCAAGATTATCTTCAACCAGGAGTTGTCGATAACCTGGAGCTAATTACGGCGGGTAAAACTTCCCCCAATCCCATTGCTCTGTTGAATTCACAGAAAATGAAGCAGCTCCTTGAGGAATGGCGACAAACTTATGACTACATCATTATTGATACTCCCCCCATTGGCGTAATTGCCGATGCCAATAGCTTGGCTCAAGAAGTTGATTCCATGGTATTTATCGCTGCTATTGATCGAGCTAGTCGTCAGGCTATTAGTAATTCCGTTGCAATTCTCCACCAGAGCCAATGTCATATTGCAGGGGTGGTGGCGAACATGGTTAATCCTGAATTGGATTACTATGCCTATTCCTATCACGATTCTTACTATAATCAATCGCAATCAGAGATTAGTTCTCAAGAACCAACTGTGAAGAAGGAAAGAAAGAAAAGTCTCTTAGAACAGTTTCGCCGCAAATAAACATAGGGGAGTTCGGAATTTGGAATTTGGAGTTCGGAGTTCGGAGTTCGGAGTTCCCCTAAAGGACTAATACTTTCAACCTGAACGGACGTTAAATGAATAATCGAACAGAATTAACTATCGAAGCAGGGCGTAGTGAACGTCAATATTGGCGTGATATTTGGCGCTATCGAGAGCTATTTTATTTTCTGGCTTGGCGCGATATCTTAGTCCGCTACCGACAAACAGCGATCGGCATTCTTTGGGCGCTAATTCGACCTTTTTTAACCATGCTGGTGTTTACGGTGATTTTTGGCAAAATAGCCAAGTTACCTGCGGGGGATGCGCCCTATCCGATTTTAGTCTTTGCCGCCATGCTGCCCTGGCAATTTTTCGCCAATTCTCTAACGGAATCGAGTAATAGTTTAATTAGCAACTCCAATTTGATTGCTAAAGTCTATTTCCCCAGGCTAATTATCCCGACTAGTGCGGTGGTAGTTAGCTTTGTCGATTTTCTGATCTCAGGGATGATTTTACTTGGATTAATGGCTTGGTATGATTTTGTTCCTAGCTGGCGGATGCTGACTCTGCCACTATGGATAGCGATCGCTTTTGCTGCTTCTTTAGGGGTGGGCTTGTGGCTGGCATCGTTAAATGTTCAATATCGTGATTTTCGCTATATTGTGCCATTTTTGGTTCAATTTGGGCTATATATTTCTCCTGTGGGTTTTAGCAGCAATCTTGTCCCGCCTCAATGGCGATTACTCTATTCTCTTAACCCAATGGTTGGAGTGATTGATGGTTTTCGTTGGGCAATTATTGGCGGAGAGTCGAATCTATATGTGCCAGGATTTTTATTATCAGTAAGTTTAGTTGTCTTACTTTTATTTAGTGGTATTTGGTTCTTTCGTCGCATGGAACGCACCTTTGCCGATGTAATTTAAAGCAGTAAAGGGGCTTTGCCCCAGCCATAAGCTATAAGCTCTAAATATCAACAGTAATTAGAATTAATCATTATCAATGTCTAATCCCGTAATCAAGATTGAAAATATTGGCAAGAAATATGTTCTGCGACATCAAAGTTCCCAGGGCTATAAAACTTTACGGGACACAATTGTCAGTGGCACTAAGTCGATGATCCAGAATTTTACTAAGTCGCCAGCCATCAGTAATCACAATCTGGAAGAATTTTGGGCTTTAAAAGATTTAAGTTTTACGATTAATCAAGGCGATCGCCTGGGGATTATTGGACGCAATGGTGCAGGTAAATCTACCCTCTTAAAGATTTTGAGCAGAATTACTGAACCAACTACAGGGAGCATTCAACTCAAGGGTAGAATAGCCAGTTTATTAGAAGTGGGAACGGGTTTTCATCCTGAATTAACGGGGCGAGAAAATGTCTTTCTCAATGGCGCAATTTTGGGAATGAGTAAGTTAGAAATCGAACAAAAGTTCGATGAAATTATTGATTTTGCTGAAATCGAAAAGTTCTTAGATACTCCCGTCAAAAGATATTCTTCGGGGATGTATGTTCGTCTGGCATTTGCGGTAGCAGCTCATCTAGAACCAGAAGTTTTAATTGTTGATGAAGTTTTGGCGGTAGGAGATGCTCAATTTCAAAAAAAGTGTCTGGGAAAAATGCAAGATGCCAGCCAAGAAGGGCGAACCATTTTGTTTGTCAGTCATAATATGGCAGTGTTGCCCAATCTTTGTAACCGAGGCATTTTATTAGATCGAGGTTGTCTGATGATTGACGATACGGTATCTGTAGCCGTTGATGCCTATCTTAATATCCTGGAAAACGTCAGTTCCCAAGATTTAGCCACTAGAAGCGATCGCCGTGGCCAAGGAGAAATCATTTTAACTCAGGTTGATTTTTTTACTCCCGAACATCCCAATAGAAATAGCCTCACTACAGGTTTACCTGCTAAATTTATTTTTCAAGTTAATCAAATTAAACCAGGATTATCTTTTTCTTTTACTCTTTATAATCAATATAATCAGCCTGTAACTAATTTTAATAGTGCTATTAGTAGTGAGTATGATTGGCAAAATTCAGGCACAAAAATCAGTTGTGAGATTAGAGAACTATTACTTGTTCCTGGACGTTATCAGTTAAATGTCAGTATTTCTTGGCAACAAGAGCTACAAGATCATGTAGCAGCAGCAGCTATGGTGGAAGTTTTGCCAGGAATATTAGAAGGTAGAGCTATCAGTAAAAGCTCTAACTTTGGCAGTGTATGTCTACCTCATATTTGGGATTTTACAGAGTAGTTAAATATGAACAAGTTAGATATATTTTCCAGAATATTTGTCAGAGTTTTTAGAAAACTAGATTATTGCTATTTTCAGCTTAAACATAATTGCTTATTTGCGATCGCTCTCTGGTCAGGAAAAATATTTTTTCTGTTCCAGCAAAAACGTGAGGACGATTGCCAATATCTCATCCTAGATGTATCTTCTGAGGGTTCTTTGGGAGATGAAGCGATGGTGCTGGGGGCAATCAGCTATTTGCAAACCCAGGGTGTAAAAAAAGTTGCTATTTTATCGGCTCATAATCGTCAGCATTGGCAGGGTTATGAGCAAATTGGTAAAGCTTTAGAGGTGAATTTTTTCAGCCTGGATTTTCGCCAGAATGACGGTAGTCTCTATCATCAATTCAATCACCTTGCTCAACAATATACTCACTTTCTAGTCCCAGGCGCTGATGTAATGGACGGTTACTATAGTGAGGCAGGGCCTTTATTAAAGTTGCGTTTAATTTCTTTGGCTCAGGGAACTGGTTTGCATTGCAGCCTTTTAGGTTTTTCTTTTAATCATCAACCAAAACCAACTTGTATTAGAGCATTGCAAAAGCTACCAAAAGCGGTGAAGTTTTATGCTCGTGATCCCAGCTCTAAACTTAGATTTGAACATCAGATCAATCGACCAATTAACTTGGTTGCTGATTTAGCCTTTTTGCTCCAACCAAGTATTGCAGAATCGACAGTAAATCCAGAGCAATTATGGATTGAACAGGAACGAACTAAGGGAAATCTGATTATTGGTCTGAATCCCAATAAAACCTTAGCTAGGGAATTACAAACTGATAGTCCTGCTGAATTAGCAGCAATTTTTGCCAATTTAATTAAAGATCTGGATTATTCAACTAAGAATCTGTCATTTGTGTTAATTCCCCATGATTATCGCTCAGATAGTTTATTTCCTGGGGATGATCAGCTATCGGCATTAATTCATCAACAGCTTCCAATCCCCCTACGGTCTAGATGTTGCTTATTGACCAAAACCAGATTAAAAGCTGCTGAAGTTAAATCAATCTGCCAATATCTTGATTTGGTGATCACCAGTAGAATGCATTTAGCGATCGCCTGTCTAGGAGTTAAAACTCCAGTTCAAGGCATTGTTTATCAAGGAAAGTTTGAGGGACTATATAGCTATTTTGGGCTAGAGACAATGCTCATTGAACCAACAGCAGCAATGAATCCTGATCAATTACTGTCTTTTGTAACTTATGGTCTTGACCATAGAGAGCAAATAAAACAACAAATTAGCGACAAACTACCTCAAGTCATTACCTTGGCTCAACAAAATTTCTTACACTGAATCACTCCAAATTCACCATAATTCCGTTTGCTTTGCTTCAGGTTCTTGGGGTTCATAACCCAGATGGCGATAGGTTTTGGCGGTGACTGTTCTGCCCCGATGGGTACGGCTGAGATAGCCATTTTGGAGGAGGTATGGTTCGTACACTTCCTCAATGGTTTTGCGGTCTTCTCCCGTAGCTGCGGCGATCGCTTCCAAGCCCACGGGGCCACCATGAAACTGCTCGATAATGGTGTTTAAGACCAAACGATCCGTCCAGTCTAAACCCTGAGCATCAACATCAAACAAATTCATCGCCGTAGCTGCAAGTTCTTCCGTAATTGTCTCTACTTTTTCTACCTGGACATAATCTCGAACCCTTCTAAGCAGACGGTTGGCGATCCGAGGAGTCCCGCGAGAACGGTTCGCAATCTCGATCGCTCCCGTTTCGGTAATGGCAGCATTGAGAATTTCCGCAGTTCGTTTGACAATTAAGGTTAGTTCATCGAGTTCATAAAAACGTAGTCGCTGAATAATGCCAAAGCGATCTCGCAACGGTGAAGACAGCGCCCCAGCTTTGGTAGTCGCCCCCACTAGGGTAAAAGGAGGCAGGGGAATACTCCGAATCTTGGCGGTCTGTCCTTTGCCGATGGTGACATCCAGACGAAAATCTTCCATAGCTGGATAGAGTAATTCTTCCGTCATGCGATTGAGGCGGTGAATCTCATCAATAAAGATAATATCTCCAGGTTTAAGACTAACCAGCAACCCTGTAATGTCTCTAGGACGCTCTAGGGCAGGGGCAGAAGTGATTTTACAGTCTACTCCCATTTCTGCTGCCAGGATCAAGGACATAGTAGTTTTCCCTAAGCCTGGGGGGCCATATAATAACAGGTGATCTAAGGGGTCTTCTCTCCCTTTAGCAGCAGCGATCGCCATCTGCAAAATCCCCTTTAGTTTTTTTTGCCCAATATAATCAGCTAGCTTCTGAGGGCGAATTTTATCTTCATTTTGCTCTGATTCCTGAGTATTTGCTTGGGGCGATAGTAAAGTAACTTCGTAATTTGATTGCTTGATGGAACTCTTTTTGTGGGGTTGCTTGGGGGTTTCTGGATTGTCTGAAGATCTTTTAATTGCCATTATTGTTAGGTGGCTTTTGCAATCAGTTTTTGAACGACTGTACTGATCAATAATATAGTACTCAAAAATATAGTATTCAAAGTAATAAACTGATTTTTAGGTAATCTAGATCATAAACATTTTTAGGAGTAGCCTGATGCGTCTAACCGTCCCTACCAACATGATGGAGTTTTTTCGTAAAAGCGAGGGTAAATGGTACACCGAGAGGAGTGTACATCACTTTGATGTGGTGGCAGATGAATCTGGAGAATCGAATTTAATCGTCAAGGTCATTGAGCAGAATGACCCCAGGGTTAAACAAGCCTGTGATTTACAGGGCATAGATTCCCTCAAAGCTAGGGGAGGAGGGAGCTTTAGCTGGCAAGATAATTTAGAAGAAACAGAACCCAATCCAAACTATGCTGCGGTGTTGATCGATGTTCCTGACGATGAAACAGGCCGCAGTGGCAGACTGATCCGCGACAAAGGCTATGTTAATGGTTTGCCTGTAATTAGTCGCTATTGGTTCGGCGAAGACGGTATTTTAACCATCAACACTGATTACGATAATAATCAGGGGCAGGAACGGTGCTGGTTTTTGACGGATGATTTTCGAGTCAGAGTCAGCACGATTCAAATGCTCAATGGGGTAAGTTTAATGGCTTACTGTTCCGAGCGTCGTTGTGTTGCCCCAGAAGATATCCAGAAAATGGCGTTAAGTCACTCAAATTCAAATAACTAAACCAATCCATAGCACTGATTTAGGATCCTTGAATTGTCTGGGAACGAGCTAGGGTATTAGCCCCCGCCTGCATCAGGGTTATTTGAGATTTTGTCCAATCAACGGGATGTTGACAATGATGAGCGACCAACAAACCCCACAAGCCAGAAGGTGGCAGAATGGGGACTACTAGATTAGCTTTGACTCCCATTTTTGCCAAGAAGTCACGATGACACTCAGCAATGGGTGCACTTTCCAAATCGGCGATCTCCTTGACTCGACCATTTTGATATAAAGCTGCATATTCACCATTAAAACAATCATCAGGACCAGTTGAACCCAAGATAGAATAACTGTTGGAACTTAAGGATTCAAAGGTCACTCGCCCCGACCACTGACGATAAAAATAGTATAAAACTACACGATCGACCCTGAGTTGCTCTCTGATATTATCGGTCACACTTTGAACCAAAAGGTCTTCCGCCAAACTATTAGTCAAACGTTCTAACAATTTTTCTAAGCCAGGATCTGTCATAGTCTTGACGTACAGCAGTGATGGATGGCAAGTTGAATCTAGATAATTGCTCAGTACAATTACTTATGGACAGGGTAGTTATTGTGATAACCTTCAACATCCTAAATTTTTCTGTGGTGTTTCGGGGCTAGATTTAAGATTTATTTTCAGATCCCGTCCTAAATCTTTAAATATTCAGATAGGTATAGCTATTTAAAGTACTGGCATAATTCAGCAGTAACTTTTGGGCTTCCTCGGGGGTAATATGTTGATTTTCTAAAGCTAATGCGGTTTGATTCCTCATGGTTTGGAGCAAGTCTTTGCTGTCGTACTGGACATATTCCAAGACGGTGGCAATAGTATCCCCCTGAACAATGGATTCAACCTGATAGCCCGTAGAGGTACTTTTGATATGGACTACGTTGGTATCGCCAAACAAATTATGCAAATTCCCCATAATCTCCTGATATGCACCGACGAGAAACATTCCCAGATAATATGGGGCGGTCGATTTACTGTCTGGAGACTGTACTAGGGGGTGTAATGCTAAAGTATTTTGGGTTTGCTGGCGATCGATGAATTTATCGATCTTGCCGTCACTATCACAGGTGATATCCGCTAGCACTCCTTTGACAGTAGGTTGTGACTGAAGACGATGGAGGGGCATGATCGGAAAAAGCTGGTCGATTGCCCAACTATCGGGGGCAGAGCGAAAGATGGATAAATTGATGTAGTAGGTAGATGCCATAATTTGAGGTAAAGAAGCCAATTCATCGGGGAGATCCTCCACATCTTGGAGCATTGCTGTAATCTGGCGACAGCAAGCCCAATACAGCTCTTCTGCTTGCGATCGCTCTACTAAACTCAGATAGCCAAAATTAAACAAGCTCAAGGCTTCTTGTTTGAACTGAATCGCATCGTGATAACTTTCTTGCAGATTGCTGGAATTAATGCCCTGATAAGTCTCCCAAAAGTTCTTGATCACCAACGGTGCAGTCGCTTCAGGAGAGCCTAGATTCTCATAGGAAATCTGACTCTTGCCCAAAACATCAAATACCAACACCGATTGATGAGAAGCGATCGCTCTACCACTTTCGCTCACCAAAATAGGGTGCTTCACTCCTGATTGATCACAAGCATCTTTTACCTGCGCCACAATATCATTAGCGTAGTTTTGCATATTGTAGTTTTTGGAAGCGGGAACGTTAGTTTTAGAACCGTCATAATCTACTGCTAACCCCCCGCCCACGTTTAAATACTGCATATTTGCTCCCAATTTAGCTAGCTGCCCATAGATCTGACTAGCTTCACGGATGGCATTTTTAACGGTACCAATGGCAGAAATTTGTGAACCGATGTGAAAATGTAATAGTTGCAACCAGTCCAGTTGTCCGATACTTTCTAGCTGGCGCACTATGTGCAGAATTTCCGCTACCGTTAGACCGAATTTAGCGCGATCGCCTGTAGAATCTCCCCAGCGCCCAATGCCCTTGGTGTTTAACTTAGCCCGCACGCCGATTGTCGGCGAGATGCCTAATTCCTGTGCAATAGTGAGCAGTAAATCCAATTCTTGAGGCTGCTCAATCACAATGATTGATTTATGTCCTAATCTCGTGGCGAGGAGTGCAGTTTCTAAATACTCTCGATCCTTGTAACCATTGCACATCAATAGAGGTTGTCCTTCTGGGGCTGATGCCAAACAAGCCAAGGCAATCATCAATTCTGGCTTTGACCCTGCTTCCAAGCCAAACTGATAGGGTTTACCGTAGTCAACCAAAGCTTCAATTAGCTGACGATTTTGATTGCACTTGATGGGGAAAACCCCCTGATATTTACCTTGATAATCATAGCGAGCGATCGCCTTATCCATCGCTTCCTGTAGTCTTGCTAGACGATCTGCCAAGATGTCGGGAAAACGAATCAATAACGGTAAACCGATTCCTTGTTGACTTAGGGATTCGATTATTTCTACTAATTCTATGGGTTTGCCCTGTAAACCTTGAGGAGTAACGGTGACATTTCCTGACGGATTAACCGCAAAATAAGGATCTCCCCAACCCTCGATATTATATAGTTGCTCACTATCAGCAACTGTCCAATCACGATCCGACACCAAGGGTAGATCAACTACGGCAAGCTCATTTTGTTGAGACAGAGAACTCGATTCAGATTGGCTATTGAGCATCAAAAATTAATTACAAGACAACAATCATAATTATTGCATTCTCAACAAATTTACATCAGAGGTGGTTTTTAGTTGGCAATTATAAAACGGACAGTGAAACAACTGCCGACTCCTAATTGACTCTCTACAAAGATATCGCCTTGGTGTTGTCGGATGATTTCACGCACAATAGCTAACCCCAAGCCTGATTTACCACTTTGATAAGAGCGAGAGGGATCTGCTCGCCAAAATCGCTCGAATATTTTATTTAAATGTTCTGGGGCAATACCCACCCCTGTATCTTTGACTTTAACCAAGAGTTGAGAATTTTCTCTGGTGGCTTTAACCGTTATAGAACCCCCGTTAGTACTATAGTTTAGAGCATTTTGTAATAAGTTACTAAAAAGTTGTTTCAAAAGTGTTTCATTGCCCAGTAAATATAAGTCTTGCTCTATTTGTTCTTGCCAAACTAGCTTTTTTAGCTGTGCTTGAGTTGCGTATAATTGCATTAAATGAGCTAGAAGTAGACTCAAATTAACTGGCTTCGTGGCGATCGCCACCCTCTGATCAGTTCGAGCCAAAAGGAGCAAATTTTCGGTCAGTTGAGTCATCTGATTACTAGCATTGGAGATGGCACTAAATTTTTCGAGATCCCCTTCCCGCATTCCTGCGGGATATTTTAGCGCCACCGCTGCATTAGTTTTAATTGCCATCAAAGGACTTCTCAATTCATGAGAAGCATCAGCAGTAAATTGTTGTAGCCGTTCAAAACTTAACTCAATTGGTTGCATTGCCCTGCGAGTTAGCCAAATACCGCCGACAGTACTCAATAGTAAAGAAATTGCTATGCCACTACCTAAGCCATAATCTAATCTTCTGAGAGTGCTGTTTAGCTGTATCAATGATTCACTTACCCGAACGTAACCAATTAGGTTTCCATCTTCGAGATCGTTTACAGGCTTAGTTAAACTACAAACTTGGGCAGAACAATTTTGAACTTGAATCAATTGCTGAAGATCCAAAGGAAGATTTAGCTGATATTTTCCTTGTTGCACCAATAGCTTGCCCTGGAGATCGAACCACTCTATTCCTTGATATTGCCCAACCAATATTTCTTCTTTATCCACCTCTAATACTCCGTCCTCAGTACCCATATTGAGAGCGGCTGCTTTAACCAGGCTTTCTAATTTTTGAGTCAATTGCTGGTTCAGGCTGCGAGTAAAAGTCAGGCGAACGGCAACAGTAAACGCTGTCAGAATAATAGTTAATACTCCTATATAAGCGATCGTTAACTGATAGCGAGTTTTCTGAAACATAGACTAAGATATGGCATTTACAGTTCTCAAAAACCAAATTCTCCTTCTACTCTAGCGAAAGGTTGTACTTCATCAGGGCTAAACATAATTTTTGTACCAATACCTAACTCGATT
>JBEANW010000326.1:0-4943 GCA_041165225.1 Cyanobacteriota bacterium
TTCTGGGGCAAGAGACTGAGCAAGGTTCGAGATTTCAGCTACTTGAGCATTAGTCGAGGGGACTGCGATTACCGAAAGTATTAGACCTGATACCAAGCAGCTACTTATGGTCCCAGCGATGCTTAATTGAGTAATCTTATGCTTAAATTTCATAATATTTAATTGCGATCAAGTCTAATTATAAATTTTAGTTATTAGCTTTTGGTTACTCATCATAAAACCAATTATTGCTTATCATTTTTAGTTTGGGGAACAGGAGCAAATACCCTCAGGCTTTGGGGTAGACATTCAATTTCCAGGGGGGTATTGCCGATAATTTCCCCGTCTAAGACAACTTTTTGGATTGGGTTAGCGGAAATTTTTACTTTAGGCGATCGCAGATGAACCACATTTTCTAATTCGGCATTGGTTCTAATCAATGCTGCCCCTAGCATACTTAAGATTGTCGTTACTGCCTGCACTTTGTTATCCACCGTGGCAATGGTAATATCCAACAAACCATCATCGGCAACTACCTCTCCGATGCCCTGAGCTAAGACGGAAGTGGGTGGGGCAGCATTGGCGATGGTAATAGCCCCCGCCTGGAAGGTTCTAACTTCCCCGCCAATTTCGATTTCCGCTTCAAACAATTGCTGTTCATCTAATTGCCTCCAACCAGCCATCAGATAAGCCAGAGAACCCCAGCGATTTTTGGCTTCGCGATCGGCTTTTTCGATCGCTTCCGCTTCGTAACCAATCCCCGCCAACAGAATCAAAGGTAAATTGTTGCAGATCGCCGCATCAATGGTTCGGATTTTGCCTGCCAAAATTATTTCACAAGCTCGTCGGAGTTGGTTAATTTGTTGGGTAATCCCCAAAGCCATACTAAAAGCATTGGCTGTCCCTCTAGGAATAACTCCCAAGGGAATTTTGGTACCAATGACTGCTCCTGCCACTGCTGAGATCGTGCCATCTCCCCCCGAAGCAATAATCAGGTCAGCATCTTGGGCGATCGCCTGGTCGGCTAATTCTCTAGGATCAATATCAGGACTAGTTAAATGCACCTCCAGGTGTAAATGAGGCTCTAGGATTTGTTTGATAAATGCCAGGTCTTGTTTTCCGTTCCCACTCCCCGATATGGGATTAAAAATCAAATGAGCCACTAGACTTTGGGCAAAACTCTCAGCGATCGCTTCTGCCGTCCCCAAATTAGTCGCCAAGGGAACTTGGTGTAAATTACAAATTCGCAGCAAGACTTTGATGTCTGGTTCATAGGGTTGGGCATTGAGGGGATCGACTAAGAAGATCACAGCAATAATTTCCCCCGCCACAACTTTCGCAGCAATTTGAGCATCTCCCCCCCAGGCACCAGATGCCACGATTTCGATAGCCAGCTTGGTAGCGTCTTTAATTCTTTTTCCAGTATTTCCCGTGGCGACCAAATGATAGCGAGACAGCAATGGCTGATGCTTGAGGGCAAAATTCACCATTTCATCTTTCTTATTGTCGTGGGCAATTAAAGCAATTGTTCTAGCCATAGTCGCAGGGGCGGTAGTTAACGAAGTCAGAAGTTAGTCGTATTTCTTATTTTCCCCGAAATACTGGAGATAAACATCAACTAAAAAGCTTATAGCTTATGGCTTATAGCTTACAGCTTACCCAATCCTTTAATTTTCATAACTTGAACTGTCGTTCCATTTTGTACGGTTGAAGTTCGGTTTTAAAGCTTAAAACAAGGTAAACCCTGGTAGATAGATGCGTTAAAATCATTTGTACGAACTCTGACGTGGCATACAAGCCCCCGAATTCATAAGGCGGCTTTTCCTAAAGGATAAGCTTCGCAAATGGGTAAGAATCTTCTTTCCCAAAACGCGCCGTTCGGGGGACAGCCCCTTGACATCAAAGCAATAATTTGAGCTTATGTATTGTTTCTCCGTCAATTTGTCGAGTAGATAACAATATAACGTAAGAGGTAAATTTACTAATAAAACTATGGATTCACCAATTCAGGCAGTACAATCTCCCTATAGAGGAGGCGGCGGTAACTATCGCACTCCACCACCAGATTTACCTTCTCTACTATTAAAAGAGCGCATTATCTATTTAGGTCTTCCCCTAGTTTCTCCCGATGAGTATAAAGACCAAATGGGAATTGACGTTACGGAGTTGATCGTAGCTCAGTTACTCTTTCTTCAATTTGATGATCCAGAAAAACCAATTACCATGTATATCAACTCTACTGGTACTTCTTGGTATGGCGGAGATTCCATCGGTTTTGAAACCGAAGCTTTTGCCATCTGTGACACTATGGACCATATTAAGCCCCAAATCCATACTATCTGTATTGGTCAGGCGATGGGAACAGCAGCAATGATTCTCTCTTCTGGAGCTAAAGGCTATCGCGCTAGCTTGCCCAACGGCACAATTATTCTGCATCAGCCTCGCCAAGGTGCCAGAGGACAAGCTACTGATATTCAGATTCGTGCGAAAGAAGTGATTGAAAACAAACGAGTTGTCCTCGAAATCTTTAGTCGTAATACTGGTCAATCAGTGGAAAAACTTGAAAAAGATACTGACAGGATGCTTTATATGACTCCTCAAGAAGCGAAGGAGTATGGCTTAATCGATAAAGTTTTGGAAAGTAGCAGTGAACTGCCGACTCCCGTTGCAGCTCTTAGTTAAATACAGCTCTTAGCTTCTAGCTTCTAGCTGAATCAAAGCAAGTAATTCACAGCTTTAAACAAGAAGAACACCAGAAACCCCTAATAAAGGTAAAAAAAGTCTATGCCCATTGGTATTCCCAAAGTTCCCTATCAAATGCCTGGTCAGCAGTATAGTGACTGGATTAGTATTTATGACCGTCTCTATCGTGAGCGCATTATTTTCCTCGGTAGAGGGGTGAACGATAGTCTCGCCAACCAAATCATTGCCATCATGCTCTACCTAGATTCTGAAGATCCTGGCAAACCCATCTACCTCTATATAAATTCCCCTGGTGGTTCGGTAACCGCTGGATTGGCAATTTATGACACCATGCGCCACATCAAGTCTGAGGTGGTAACTATCTGTGTTGGTTTAGCTGCTTCGATGGGGGCATTCTTGCTCTGTGGTGGCACTAAAGGGAAGCGCTTGGCACTGCCCCATTCGCGGATTATGATTCACCAGCCGTTAGGGGGTGTACAAGGACGTAGACAGGCGACAGATATTGATATTGAAGCCAAAGAAATTCTACGCATTCGCGACCAATTAAATCAAATGATGTCAGATAATACAGGACAATCTATCGAAAAGATTAAGAAAGATACCGATCGCGATTATTTTATGTCTGCCTATGAAGCGATGGAATATGGTCTAATCGATCAGGTAATTGAAGATAAACTCTAGTCTTAGGGGATATCAATAGTTTTACAAACTGATAAGTTAAATGAGCTTGTCAGTTTTTTTGTGTCTATTATTTATCGAAATTATATCTAATGTTTATCTCTATTAGCTGCGATCAAAAATCAAACTAAGCTGAGTCATTGATTAAATTGATCATCAACGCCGACACGATGTAATTTATACTACTGCTTAGTCTACGAGAAAATAACTAGAACGTTCATAAAAATTATTTTTACTCGACTAGATATCACTATAAATGCCAATTTTTCAGGACTTTCGCCCCTCACTGCATGAAGTAATGAATAGCAAAATGAATCAACAAATTAGGCTTGCCTAGTACTTAACTATTAGTGTTTATACTGTTGACAAATTGGTAAATAATGAGTACGTAGTCTAAAATAATGAATCAATATACCTTGAGAAATAACATTATCAAAAGTAGAGATAATTTTTTAGGTAAAGTTAAAAATACGCAGAACAATCTAAAATACCTGAAGGATTTAGAATCCTGGGGAAGTCTTGAAATTGTTAATGCGAGCGAAGTTTATATCGAATATAAATTGATCTAAACTTGAAGATAGAGATTGAAGAGGCTGCTTCAGACTATGGGGCAGCTTTTTTGGTTTTTGCCGATACGAAACCTTCATGGTCAATAGATTTTTAACAATGTCCTCAAGTCAAACTGAAAATTACAATCTTCCCCTAGACAAAATTCGCTATAACGATCAGGGATTAGTCCCAGCGATCGCTCAAGACTATCTCGATGGTACGGTGTTGATGCTGGCGTGGATGAATCAAGCGTCTTTACAAAAGACTTTGGCTACGGGGGAAACTTGGTATTGGAGCAGATCTCGCCAAGAATTGTGGCATAAAGGGGCAACTTCAGGACATATCCAAAAAGTGCGATCGCTTCGTTATGACTGTGATAGTGATGCCCTCCTCGTCACCATTGAACAGGTAGGAGATGTTGCCTGCCATACAGGAGAACGTAGCTGTTTCCATCAGATTGACCACCAGAAGCTTCCCCCTCCCGCCGATACCTTATCTGAAGTTTACCGTGTGATTTGCGATCGCCTGGCAAACCCAGTGGAGTCTTCCTATACCTGTCAGTTAATTGCGGGGGGAGACAACAAAATTCTCAAGAAAATTGGTGAAGAATCAGCAGAAGTAGTGATGGCTTGCAAAGATGATCACCCAGCAGAAATTGCCTCGGAAGTAGCAGACTTGCTCTACCATACTCTAGTGGCACTGGCTTATCATCAAGTAGATATTCGCGATGTTTATCGACAGTTGCAGTCCAGAAGATAAATGGGCTTCGCCCTAGTTATTAGCTTCTTGGCGCATTCGCTCTTTGTACGGCGCGTTTTGTGTAGGTCGCGTTTTGGGTAAGAATATTCTTTCCCAAAAGCCGACCGTATGAATATTCACACACAAAAGCCGCCTTTGGAAACCAACAAGTCCTAAAGGATTAGCTATCGCGTCACCGCGATGCACCGCTTTTGGCTATTAGCTGCAATCAAGTAAAATCATAATCTTAAAAAATGACTACTGAAGACGTTTCTGAATCGATCGAGATTCACAAT
>JBEANW010000327.1:0-14320 GCA_041165225.1 Cyanobacteriota bacterium
ATAAAAGCGTAGGGACCATAATCAAAACTCTCCCCAGCGATGGACATATTATCGGTATTAAGCACCCCATGACAAAAACCTGCTGCCATCCATTGTGCTGCCAATTGCGCCACTCGTAGCACCAACTGAGCGTAAAACTGGCTATATTTAGCTTCATCATCAGGAATATCTGGATAGTAAACAGCGATCGCTTGATCTAACAACTGACTCAGCAAATCGGGACGTTGCAGATAGTAGAGTCTTTCTAAAGTGCCAAACCGAATATGAGTCTTACTCAGGCGCACCATGACCGAAGAACGTGTGGGGGAGGGTTCGTCTCCTCGCCAGAGAGCTTCTCCTGTTTCAATTAAGCTCAAGCAACGAGAGGTATCTACTCCTAGCTGGTGTAAGGCTTCTCCTGCTAATACTTCTCTAATGCCACCTTTGAGAGTAAGTCTGCCATCGGCACTGCGAGAATAGGGCGTTCTCCCCGATCCCTTAGTTCCTAAATCGTATAAATTACCATCGACCCCACGCACCTGACCATATAAAAAGCCCCTACCATCCCCCAGAAAGGGATTGTACTCACCGAATTGATAACCATGATAACGGAGCGCCAAAAAAGGTCTAACCCCCTTAAAATGACCAAAAGCAGCGATAAAATCCCCATCGGTCACCAGATCTGGTTTTAAACCTAATAATGCTAGCAGGCGATCGTTGCGATACCGTAGAAAATGGCTGGGAAATGACCCAGCAGCCACAACGTCGTAATAATCATCCCCCAGATTTTCCATCATGGGTTCATATTCAAGGCTGAGGAGTGGGTTGAGACTTGTTGCCATATACAATTAACTAAATCAATTAAATTAACCCTGAATTCCTTTTCAACTATTTTTAACTATGCCAGATCCGATTATGTATCAAGAGGACGGTTATGTTGTCCTCGAATCAGATCAGCCTGAACAATTTATGAATTCGGCCGAACTGAAAACTAAGCTAGCTAATCTATTACAGCAATCAGAAACAATTATTCCCAGAGAACTAGAACAGTTTGATTCACCAGAATTACAGGCTCAACACTTGCTTGATAACTATTTCGAGTTAGATATTAGTGCAGATCAGTACCTACAGTGGTATGTGGTACGCCTAGAAAAATAACTGGCGATAGCAAACTGCCTGTTCAACGGATAGTTTTTAGATAATCTAGATTAATTCCAGTTGCCAATCAAGGTGAAGGCTGACCAGAAATAAGGATGATCAAGGGTTAAAGTCCCATCTGGAAAATCTGCTGGCAGAGCTAAAGCCGTTCCATTAGACAACTTAACCTGTTTACTATCAACCTTGACATTGCTATGGAGCATTTTTAACTGAGTCTGACGTAAGGCTTCGGCTTTGTTTAGGGTAGTGTCCAACTGATCATAAAACTCTCCCATCAGTGCCAATGTTCCTAGGTCACTGACATACCAGAGACTAGCTAATGCAGATTTTACCCCTGCCTGCACCGCCAAGCCTGCAAAACCCAACTCAGCTTCCTTATCGCCCAAAGCAGTTTCACAAGCGCTCAAAACTAATAGTTCAATGGGACTATCATCACTGTTCCAACCCAGATCTTCCGATACTTTTTGTAGCTGAGGTATTCTCAGTCGATCATCATAAAACTGGATGTATGAGTCGCTTAAATCCCCCACTTTGAATTCAGCATGAGTGCCTAAATGAATAATGGAAAATGGTGACTGACCACTATTTTGGGCAATAAAGTTGGGAATCGTGAACTGTTCATTGAGAAATGACTCTCCACGGCGAGGATTACTTACAATAGTTTTCAGTTCAATGGGCATTGTCGGTAAGCCGACTTGATCTTTAAATTCTGACGCGCCCATCGCTAAAATAGATGCCTTCTCTGGACTCACATAACGAGTATCGGTCAAACCAAAACTGGGAACGATGCCCATCGCGTACTTTTCCACTAGGAATTGTTTGCCATCATAGAGTGCTGCCACAGGCACTAAACGTAGTCCCGAATCCATAGAAAATATCAGAACATCAATATTATTCGCTTCTAGTTCTGCTTCTAGCGGTTTAATCAGGACATTGTATAGTCTTTGGGAGGATTGTTTGTAGCCGTTTTGATTTAGTTTCCTGATATCACTAACTTCTTGGCGAAACTCTGTTGCTGTGGCAATAACATCTTTACGGGATGTATTGGTAACGGTCTTGCGGATTGCTATAGTGTCCTTCCCAGGTGGATCAAGACTATTTAATTCAGATGATGCCACTAAGGAATTCTTGGCATTAGCCTGTACTTGCTCTGGTAAGACTAGAAACGACTCTAGCTGATTCTCCTGAAGAGAGATATTGATAAAAGCTGGTTTTTTACCTGTTTGTTGAGCTAACTGAGCTAATCTATGGGAAATATCTTTGACACTCGGTACAGAGCCATAAAGTTCCAGTCCTGAAGAATCAACTAATTCAGTCAGTTGGAATTCTTCCTGCATGAGGATAGCGAAATCGTTAGGTGCTTCTTGAAACTGAGTTTCATAGGCTACACGGTCTAGTTGACCTACTCCTGCTTCAGAATTTTGCTTCTCAGGGGTTTTTTCTTTTTCCTCCTGGCCTACTTTTTCCTTAGTGTCTTCTTGGGCTACTTTTTCAGGAGTTTCTTCTTGAGCCAAATCTTCTTCGGTATTTTTAATTTCTCTGAGGTTATTTTCCTCAAGCAATTTTTCTACTATTTGATCGGACTCAGCAGGTAGTTCACTGGCAGCAGTAGTAGTTTCTTGTGGAACTTCCACCTGCTCTACCTCAATAATTTCCGGTTCAGGCCCTGACGTATTAGGCTTGACCATTGCCGCATCGGGAGTATCTACTGTATCTGCGGTGGCATTTTCTTCGGTGGCATTTTCTTCGGTAACGCTTGCTTCTTCTCCTGTATTGGTTTCAGGCTGAGTTATGATCGCTTCAGGATCAGGAAGGGTCTTATCGGACATATTACCTGATTGCGCGTGGGCTGATGGTATCCCCAGGAAAATCCAGGCAAATACTAACAATATTCTTCCTGATAATTGAGCTAATTTCATAATCGATGTCTCACTTTATTTGCTGACAATTTATTTAAGTTATTTAAAAGGAAAAACTGTATC
This sequence comes from Cyanobacteriota bacterium, assembly GCA_041165225.1. Lineage (GTDB taxonomy): Bacteria > Cyanobacteriota > Cyanobacteriia > Cyanobacteriales > Xenococcaceae > Waterburya. The sequence goes on from JBEANW010000327.1 coordinate 3,120, forward strand.
CAAGACCCACAACAAATCTTGTTCCGTCTCCCGCAGAGCCAGTCACATCGGTAATGGAGGGAACAATCACGAGGGGGAGCTTTCTAAACGGGACTATGGGAATTCCCAAGGTCAGATCTTGACCACTCCATTCAGCTACAAAACCAACTGGTTGAATTACTTTGACGGCTAAACTACCAAAAACGCCAACGTTTTCGTTACCTTCATTAACACTGGACTCGGAGCGAAATTGACCTCCTCCCACGCCGATGGTGGTAAACAACTCACTAAAAGGTTTAGTTCTATCTTGGCGTAATTTAAATCTCTTGGTGGCAACCCCAAATACGGAAGATCCGCCGTCGGTATTGCCCCAAGTAGTTAAGCCCTGAACCCCAATCGCTACTGCAAAGTCTTTCGGCAACCGACGATGCAGCTTGAGGTTAATCGCCCCGTCGCTAAAGGGTGAACTAACGTCAACTAGACTAATACCTACCTGTACCCCAAGATTTTTTTGAGCATCTCCTAAACCGAAACCCAAACCAATTACCCCGTCGGACTTGTCTGTAAACCTTGCTCGTTCTTGATATCCGATACCAATTCCCGCACTGCCCCAAGATGCTCCATAAGCAGATGGGTTAATAATGGTAATACTGGGGGAAGCTCGATATGTTTGTTTAGGAAAAGGAATTTGTAATGGTATTCGCTTGGGTTCAAATCGTTCTCTTCCCTCTGGTTGACGACGTAATGAGGGCGCACCTTCTGCTGGTGATTCCACCGCGATGTTACCGTTGATTTTGATGTCTTGGGAGGGAATAAACTGGAACTGAGTCTTATCAGACTTGATTTTGGCTGACGGTTTAGAATTTAATGCTGAGGAACGTTTAGTTCCCTCGACTTCGGCATGGACACTCTTAGCTACAAAATTAGCTGCAAATAAAACGAAGATTATCAGAGCGAATTTAAGCTGTGGGACGGAAAACTTTCTAATAAGAGGCATTAAAACTCAGTACTGGTTATATATTTCTATATGTAATTTATATTTAAAGGTGACGTTTACCAAATTTTTCTGGGCTGATCATAGAGTTTTGGGAGTCTGCTCACCAATTAAATGATTACTAGGTAAGCCGTCGAGGGACTTTTTTGAGAAATATATACTGTCTAACAGTAAATCGAACAGTAACTTGTGAACTTTATTTAATGCTTGACAGCTTAATCCAGCTTAAAAAGGCCACCAAAAGGTCTGATATGGTTCGTCATTAAAGCTATATACCCCTCGAACTTTGTATACTTGGCAATCGATCGGGGATTTGTTTTCCAGAACACAACCAGGGTTATATTTAGGGTTGACGCTGAAGAGTTTTTCACTCTCTTCATCTACACAGGTTTTATCTTTATCGTTGACTAAGCAAACGAGATTCTGCTCTTTAGTAGCCTGGGCTTTGAGATACTTAGCATCTTCCTGCTGAAAGGCACTCTGTAATTTTGTGGCGGTCTGTTGGCAAACTTCCGCTCCCGATTGTTCTGGGGATAAGTATTCGGGATACCAACTCATCACAGGAGTAAGATTTACTTGTCCTGGGTTGTAAGTAAACATTACGGGGGTGTCTCCCTGAGTGGCACAGACAAAAACGGATTCAGGAGACTCGGCATTGCCTTTTTCTTCGGCTTTGAGGGGGATTGCCGAAAATGCGATCGCACAACCCACCAAGGCAAGGGATAAATACTTATTTTTCATGGATGCTTCCTAAATATTGAGATCTTAAAGCTACGTATATACACTCATCAGTGTATTTGACTATATATCAGCACGTACTATTGATTATTTCACTAAATTTATTGTCACAAGCATAAACTTTTGATGAAGCTGAGGGATTTAGTTTCTGGCAGAATTATTTCATGTCATAGCCAAATAAATTAGCATCTACCTCGGTTAAATCAATATCCCCTAAGCCATATTCCTCCCAACGTCGTTCCACCATTGCTGCCACATCATCATCGGATTCTAAAGGTTCTCCCCATTCATGGTCAGTTTCTGGCGGAATCTTAGTGGTAGCATCAATACCCATACGCCCTCCTAAGCCTATTTTGGCGCTGGCGAAATCCAGGGTATCAAAAGGTGTATCAGGCAAGATGAAGACATCTCTTGAAGGGTCTACCTTAGAGCTAATTGCCCAAACCACCTGGCGAGGATCGCGAATATTGATATCTTTGTCAACTACAATCACAAACTTGGTGTAGGTAAACTGAGGCAACGCACTCCAAAAAGCCAGGGCTGCTCTTCTCGCCTGTCCAGGATAAGCTTTATCAATGGAAATAATCGCCGCTTTATAACTCAACGCCTCCATCGGTAAGAAGAAATCAACAATTTCTGAGACTTGCTGACGCAGTATGGGAGTATAAATGCGGTTAAGAGCGATCGCCATCATCGCTTCTTCTTTCGGCGGGCGACCACTAAAAGTAGTGAGGTAAATCGGATCTTTACGGTGAGTCAGACAGTGAAAACGCACCAAGGGAGAATCTTCCACGCCACCGTAGTAGCCCATATGATCTCCAAAGGGTCCATCGGGCAGCATTTCTCCTGGGGTAATGGTGCCTTCGAGCACAAACTCGGAATCGGCAGGTACTTCCAAATCCACAGTTTTGCATTTAGCCAGCTTGACTCCACTGCCACCATATAAACCTGCAAACAGCCACTCAGAAAGATCTACAGGAATGGGGGTAGCTGCTGCCATAATGATCAGGGGATCGACCCCTAAAGCGATCGCAATTTCGAGTTTTTTTCCTGCTTCGGCTGCCTTCCGCAGATGCCTCGCCCCACCCCGCACCGACAGCCAATGCACCGTCATGGTATTCTGCGACTGGAGCTGGAGACGATAGACCCCAACATTAGGAGTCCCCGTTTCCACGTCTTTGGTAATTACTAAGCCTAAAGTGATAATCTTCCCCGCATCTCCCCCATAAGGACGAATCATCGGGATTTTGTTGAGATCAAGATCATCGCCTTCTATCACTACTTGTTGGCAGGGAGGAAAAAAATTCCTGCCTGGTTTGGCTTTTAAAACATCAAATAATACTTTGCCAAAATCTATCGCCTGCTTAATTTTCTTCGGGGGTTTAGGCTGTTGCAACATCGCCAGCTTAGAACCAAGAGTTTCTAACTCTTCTGGGGCTTCCATGTTCATCGACCAGCAGATGCGTTCCACCGTCCCCATTAAGTTTATCGCCACGGGAAAAGGCGACCCCTTAACATTCTCAAACAGCAAGCCTGGCCCCCCTGCCTGCAACAGACGGTTAGAAATCTCCGCAATTTCTAGTTCAGGATCTACCAGCGCCGAAATACGCCGTAACTGCCCCTTGGATTCTAAAATTTCGATAAATCCCCGTAGATCTCTAGCCATATTAAGAAATATATACTTATAAGTATCTATCTAGTCTAGAAGAGTTGAGGGGGAATCTACAATTTCTTTGAGAGGTTGCCTGAAAGTTCCTGATTCATCGCATCGATAATATTGTGTAAAGCCTCAATAAACACCTGTTCCGAGTTTGAATTCAAAGCATTTAACAGGTAAGTTTTTCCTCCTTGGGGTTGACAGAGAAACTGAACTACCCGATTTTTGTTACTTTGCTTATTCATGGGAGTAATTTAATTAGTTATTGTTATCTAAAATCAGAGATAAGCCAACTTAACTAGATTTGCTTAGTTACATTTCAGCTTTTAAAGTCTCCTGAAGTCTGCTAAAAGGATGGAAATTAAGCGCAAAACTAGCTCGTATTACTTATAGTAACTGCTTAAGATAAGTTGCTTAAGGTAAGTTTTTCGAACAGTTGCTATGGTAGCGGATTGTTCTCGCTAGTAATCACTACTCATGGGTAGATATCCCTAAAGTTTCTCACGAAGTCAGAGGAAGCTCCGTCTTTCCACGGCGGAGTCTCTCTGACCAGAAGCAAATGGTAGAATTATTACGAGTTGTTAAATATTGCAGTCTAACTAGGCGATTAAGGATTAGAAAGCAAATATTAGACTATATAAGAATACGGATTATACATAAGAATTACTATGCTGCAAAAACTGTTGGGCGACCCCAATGCACGAAAATTAAAAAAGTTTCAGCCTTTAGTGGCAGAAATCAACCTGATTGAAGAAGACATCAAAGATCTAACCGATGAGGCTTTAAAAGCCAAAACTAGCGAATTGCGCGAACAGTTGGCGAAAGGAAAAAACGACGACGAAATCAAAGAGATTCTTGATGATATTCTGCCCGAAGCTTTTGCGGTGGTGAGAGAAGCGGCAATTCGTGTCTTGGGCATGCGCCATTACGACATGCAGTTACTGGGCGGCATAGTATTATACAAAGGTCAGATTGCCGAGATGAAAACGGGGGAAGGAAAAACCCTCGTCTGTACCTTACCTGCATATCTAAATGGTTTGACAGGAAAAGGGGTTCACGTGGTGACGGTGAATGATTATCTTGCCCGTCGAGATGCCGAATGGATGGGACAGGTACATCGTTTCCTGGGGTTAACTGTTGGTCTGATTCAGTCGGGGATGAGTCCTGCTGAAAGAAGAAAAAACTACGCTTGTGATATTACCTACACTACCAACAGTGAGCTAGGCTTCGATTATCTGCGGGATAATATGGCTGTCTCGATGGAAGAGGTGGTTCAGCGTCCGTTTAACTACTGTGTCATTGATGAGGTAGATTCTGTCTTAATTGATGAAGCCAGAACTCCGCTAATTATTTCAGGACAGGTAGAACGCCCCACAGAAAAGTATCTTCAGGCATCCCAGATAGCAGCAGTGCTAATTAAACAGGTAGAAGACTACGATGAAGAATTAAATGGTAGTGAAGGGGTTGGGGATTACGAGGTAGATGAGAAGGCTCGTAATGTCTTGATGACCGATGAAGGTTTTGCTCGTGCCGAAGAAATACTGGAAGTGCAAGATTTATATGACCCTGAAAATCCTTGGGCGCACTATATTTCTAATGCGGTTAAAGCGAAAGAACTCTTTACCAAAGACGTTAACTATTTGGTGCGTAACGACGAGATTGTGATCGTCGATGAGTTTACGGGACGGGTTTTATCTGGCAGACGTTGGAGTGATGGTCTACATCAGGCAATTGAAGCGAAGGAAGGGGTGACTATTCAGAAAGAAACCCAAACCTTAGCTAGCATTACTTACCAAAACTTCTTCTTGCTCTATCCCACTTTGGCGGGGATGACGGGAACAGCAAAAACGGAGGAGACTGAGTTTGAGAAGGTTTATAGCCTTCAGGTAACGATTATCCCCACCAATCTGCCCCCTAAGCGTGCCGATTTAGCCGATGTTGTGTTCAAACAAGAAATTGGTAAATGGCAAGCAGTAGCGGAAGATACTGCCAATATGCACGAGAGGGGTCGCCCTGTGCTGGTAGGTACTACCAGTGTGGAGAAATCTGAGTTGATTTCTAAGTTGTTGCAGGAAAAAGGTATTGAACATAATCTCCTCAATGCCAAACCTGAAAACGTCGAGCGGGAATCGGAAATCGTCGCCCAAGCAGGTCGTAAAACCGCCGTAACCATTGCTACCAATATGGCGGGTCGTGGTACGGATATTATTCTGGGGGGGAATGCCGACTATATGGCAAGACTCAAAGTTAGAGAGTATCTAATGCCGAAAATAGTTGCCCCAGAAGACGACAACTTTATGGCGGTAGTGCCTGGTATTGATCTGGGTAAAAATGATGCTCCCAGAGGTTTTGGTGGCGATAGTGCTGACGGTAAAAAAGTTAAAACCTGGAAAGCCTCCCCCCAGATCTTTCCTACGGAATTATCCGCCACAGTTCAGAATTTTCTTAAGGAAACTGTTAAGTTTGCCGTGCAACAATATGGGGAACAAAGCTTATCAGAACTAGATGCCGAGGAGAAAATTGCCGTAGCTTCGGAAAATGCCCCGATAGATGATCCTGTGCTGTTGAAGCTCAGAGAAGCTTACAAAATGGTACGCAAAGAGTATGAAGTTTTGACCGATACGGAACATGAGGAAGTGGTTACCAATGGTGGACTCCATGTGATTGGGACGGAGCGCCATGAATCCCGTCGAGTCGATAACCAATTGCGAGGTCGGGCAGGAAGACAAGGTGACCCTGGTTCTACCAGATTCTTCCTTAGTTTACAGGATAACCTACTGCGGATCTTTGGCGGCGATCGCGTCGAAAAACTCATGGACATGATGCGGGTAGAAGACGATATGCCCATCGAATCGAAGATGCTCACCAACTCCCTGGAAGGGGCGCAAAAGAAAGTCGAGACTTTTTACTACGATACCCGTAAACAGGTATTTGAATATGACGAGGTGATGAATAACCAGCGTCGCGCTATCTATGCTGAACGTCGTCGGGTACTGGAAGGATTCGACCTCAAGGAACAGGTGATTCAGTATGCTGAAAAAACCATGAGCGAAATCGTTGATGCCTATATTAATCCTGAGTTACCCTCTGAAGAGTGGAAGCTAGACAAAATGGTGGATAAAGCCAAAGAGTTTATCTACCTGATGGAAGATGTGGAGCCAGAGCATTTGGCAGACATGACCGTCAATGAAATTAAAAACTTCCTCTGTGAAGAAGTTCGCAAGGCTTACGATATCAAGGAACACCAAATTGACAGTATGCAACCAGGTTTAATGCGCCAAGCAGAACGGTTCTTTATTTTGCAGCAGATTGATACTTTGTGGCGAGAACACCTGCAAGCGATGGATGCATTAAGAGAGTCTATTGGTCTGCGGGGTTACGGACAAAAAGATCCTTTGATTGAATATAAACAAGAAGGATACGAAATGTTCTTAGAGATGATGATTGACATTCGTCGCAATGTCGTTTATTCTCTCTTCCAGTTCAAGCCCCAAGCCCAACCCCAGGCAGTATAGAGGCTTTGTCCTAGCTTTAAGCTCTAAGCTTTAATAATAAATTTAATAACTCTACCGCCAGCTATCAACGCTGGCTTTTTCTTTGACTAGTATTTTTGCTCTAGGCTTTGAATACATGTGGCACAAGCACAACCAAAATGGTCAAGGGCAACATCTGGGAAAATGCCTTGGTTCTTGGCCAATTGCAGAGAAGAACTAACCACATTCAAACTCACTACAGGCGATCCCGCAGGGTAGGCGGAGCCTAATCGCCATTGCTGATCGAGATTGGTGATCGGTGTAGTTGCGATCGCAGGATGGGTAATGAACAACAATGCTACAAAGCTTGTGGAGGCAGCAACTAGACGTAATATGTACTTGAGCATAAAAAATTTACTTAGAAGATACGTAATGTAATTTTATTTATCGGTTAATTCCAATAATTATAGCGGTTGCGATCGCTCCTGAAAATACAAGCACCTCTGGCTGTTTGATTCTAAGCCATGAGCAAAAAACTGATATGTTTTGCTAAATAAGCGTTGCAGCGTTTTTAATGCCCAGGGAGATGCCTGTAAAACTCTAAAGTACATGTCCATCAAGGATTGTAGCTGATGTTATTTTCGTTAAATTGCTTGATTTTTCTCTTGGAGAGGTTATTATTAGGGGGTGCATGTAAAAGTGTATCTCGCACTTCACACCACCTGGCTTTCAAAGCCCGCAGTGTTTTTCCTCTGATCGCCGTTAGGCGTTGATCACAACTCATACACGTTTTCTAATATTTGTTAGCGACACAGGTGTTTTTCCTCTGATCGCCGTTAGGCGTTGATCACCGAGAAATGGTTCAAAGACAACGGCTTAATTCCGAAGTGTTTTTCCTCTGATCGCCGTTAGGCGTTGATTACGCAGAGCTACCGAAATATTCAGAAAGCGATCGCCATTGCTAATCAAGATTGGTGATCGGTGTAGTTGCGATCGCCGTGGACGCAGCAATTCAAGAAATAATTTGCTGAATCAGCCAAGATAAATGGTGTCCATATTCAAAACTGGAGTTTTAAACTAACAACGTCAGCAGAGTCACAAACCTTTCCCCCTTTCCCTTTTACCTTTTCCCCAAACCATTTTAAAACTGTGGCTTTCAAGCTAGACGCGGTTTAGTTATTTGCTTGCCAAAGTTTTGATAATATCAATCAACTGTTGTTGCTGATTAGCTAATTGGCTTTGGCGATCATCCAAATTTTTCATCATTTCATAGCCTTGAGCCTGAATAGTGGTTAAGTTGGCAATCTTGTTGGTCAGATCAGACATTAATCCATACATGTAGTCTCGATCTCGTTTCATCTCAGCAATATCTGAAGTCAATGCTTCTATAGCCTTCGCGTTTGATTCGATTAGGCTTTCTAAATTACTCATGATTTTTAATAATCAGTAACATGATTAATGTATTGACACCATTGTTGATATTTTAATTTTAAATAAGAATTAACCAAGGTACACTTCACAAATACGAGAAACGCTATATTTGTAACTCTTAATACTATTTACAGAAAAAATTACATAAAAACTAGAAGATGAAAATTTTAATTGTCGAAGACGATGATCGCATTGCCAAACCTTTAGCTGAAGATTTGCGGCATCAGTATCATGTAGTAGAAATTGCCAGGGATGGAATTGAAGGGTGGGAATATGCTCAACAGAAGGAATACGATCTAATTTTATTAGACTTAATGTTACCCAAACTGGATGGTATTAGTCTTTGTAAAAGATTGCGTCAGGCTAAACTTAATGCACTAATTTTAATGCTGACTGCCAAAGATACTCTTAGCGACAAAGTAATTGGACTAGATGCGGGGGCAGATGATTATCTCGTCAAACCTTTTGAATTAGAGGAATTGGCAGCGCGAATTCGGGCTTTAGCTCGCAGGAGTACAGAAACCAAACCATCTGTCTTAAGTTACGGCAAACTGCAACTCAACCCTGCTAATACAGAAGTTGCTTACGATGGACAAGTCTTGACCCTAACTCGTAAAGAGTATCTAATTTTAGAATTATTTCTGCGTAATCCAAATCGCGTCTTTAGTCGAGCCGAAATACTCGAAAAACTCTGGGAATTAGACAAAATTATTCAAGCTGACGACCAAACTATCAGAACTCACCTGACTAATTTACGACACAAACTAAAAGTGGCAGGAATGCTTACAGATTGCCTAGAAACAGTCTATGGTATTGGCTATCGTTTTCGCACATAAAAATAGCTTTAGTTGAAGAGCGAGAATTGTAAAGACAAGTAAATCTTGATAAGTTCTCGATCTTTGGGCAATAAATATAAGTTGTCGAAAAGAAAACCAAGCATTGACAAGATTTATTGTCTAAGATTGCTTCAGTTTTCCATCGGCATTAATAACCTATGAAAAATATTGGGTGGAAATTGCCATGACAACATCACTACCGAATTTTGACCAGGCAACATTTGAGTCGGATACTCCCATTGATAATGCTTATTTTCCACTAAATTCAGGAACAATCAAGGCTTATGAAGGAAACACAGAGGAAACAAAAAAAGACTCATTGCCACTAGAGAGCAATCAAATTTTCGCTACCTTTGATACTAAAGAAATTCTTGGCGTAGATGCTTTCGTGGTTCGCGATGTTTCGTGGCAGGAAGGTGTTTTAGTTGAAGATACTATTGATTGGTTTGCACAGGATACGGCAGGTAATGTTTGGTACATGGGCGAAAATGCTACCAACTACGAATACGATGATGCTGGAAATTTTCTGAGTACAAACAATGATGGTTCTTGGGAAGCTGGAGTAGATGGCGCTTTACCTGGTTTCGTTATGGAAGCTAATCCTCAAGTTGGCGATAATTACTATCAAGAATTTTTGCAGGGTGAAGCGGTAGATCAAGCCGAAGTAGTTAGTACAAATGATTCTGTTTCAATTGGTTTGGGAAATTATCAGGATGTTTTGAAAACTCGTGATTTTACTCAACTCGAACCTGATGCTTTTGAATTTAAATATTATGCTCCTGGTGTCGGTCAGATTTTGGCTGACGAAGGAATTACTAAAGAGGGAGGAAAACCAGAACTATCTCCAGAATTAATAGGTACTTCGGAACTGCCTAATATTACCCTTCCTGCCTTTAGTGCAACTAGCTTTGAGAACAGTGCAGAGATTAATAATGCCTATTTCCCTCTCACTCCAGGAACTCTCTCTGTCTATGATGATGAAGAACTCGATCCCCAGACAGGAAAAATTGAGGAAGCAACACGGGAAGTTTTGGTCACTAACGACACCAAGGATATTCTCGGAGTAACCAGCCTCGTCGTGCAGGATCGTGTCTTTGAAGATGGCTTACTCGACGAAGAAACTCTTTCTTACTATGCTCAGGATACCGAGGGCAATGTTTGGTTATTAGGCGAGTCTCAAGCTGAATATGAATACGATCAGCAAGGTAATTTAATTAGTACTGATGACTCTGGATCTTGGTTGGCGGGAGAAGACCAATCACTTCCAGGGTTGATTATGGAAGCCAATCCTGAAATTGGCGATGGCTATTATCAAAAGTTTGATATCTCAGGAGAAGCAGATCAAGCAGAGATAGTTGATACTGGTACTTCTATTTCTAATGAAGAATATGGTAACTTTGAGGATGTCCTAAAGGTTCGAGAGTTCTCTGCACTTGAACCAGGAGACTCTGACTTTCAACACTATGCTTCTGGTGTTGGTCAAGTATTCACCGAAGAACTAAGCCAAGACGGTCAACTTCTATTTTCCTCTTCTCTTGACCAGACATATCAAGTCGGGGAAATTCCCGATTTAGGCGATCGCATGTTGGGATTAGCTGAAATTGATGCTAATGATGTTTCCTACTTGGATGCCGATTTTACGGGTAGCGGAACAGTTACAGAACTCAATTATGCTCAATTGTTAGAAGCAAACAATCATGCTCTTGAAGTATAGTTTTAAGATGGTTTTTTTTTAGGAAATACTATTTTTGCTAAAATTTTGCTAAAAGTTTTCTCACACAATATATTCCTGGCATTATGTCAGGTTTTTTTCTGCTAATGATCTCGATAGTTACTATCAGCTTGCTGTCAATAGAAAAAAATGAAACTTAAATTATTTACCGTTGCTTTGTCAGTTTTATTACTCCCAGTATCTGCCCAAGCCCAAACTGTAATTCACGGTGAAATTGATTACGATCTGGGGAGTGGAATAGTAGAAGAATGGCAAGTAGGGCCAGTTTTTTCGCCTAATAATAAATTAGAATTGGAGTTACCAGTCGGACAAGCTGAAAATCAATGGGAAATTTTGCCCCAGCTTAAATATCAGCTTTGTG
>JBEANW010000328.1:0-3898 GCA_041165225.1 Cyanobacteriota bacterium
GTGAAGGGAAAGTAGGGAAGTAGGAAAGTAGGGAAGTAGGGAAGTAGGGAAGTAGGGGATTAGGGAAGAAAGTAGATTTATGATCCCAGTATCCCTAATTTTCCAGGCTTAACAGACTATCAAACCAAGTTAATTTCCTGCATAGAAGCACCTGCTTGAACAGAAACGCGATCGCTATCTTCTAATTCTAGGAAGACGTTCGCATTTTCTGGGGTTTTAAAGGAGATACCGTCGATACCTTCGTGGGCAGTCATGGAGAACTCTAGTACCTTATGGGAGTCGTCAGCATACTTCAGCATATCGCCGTCTTCAAAATCGTAGCTGCCGAGATCTTCAATCGCGCGATCGCAGACTATACGACCTTGATAGTGAGTATTTTCGGGAGTTCCCGTAGCCTCCATATGCCAGACATCCTCGCTATTCCAAACCATCAAACCGCTTTTTTGAGCAGGATTATAATCAGGTTTATCAGAGAAGAGGGCATCTTGATTGAGTTCTAATCCCCAAGACATAGGAGCCGATTGCAGGCTATAACCATCTATCATGGAAGCGCCTACTTTAATTGGCACATTAGCACGATCTTCCATTTCCAAGAACACCTTAGTTTGGTCGGCAACTTTAAAGGAGATACCATCTGTCCATTTATTCCCCACCTTCATGGAAAACTCCACCACTTGATGAGAATCATCGGTAAATCTGACAAAATCGTTATCTTCCAACTTAAAACTACCTAGCTTTTCAATCGCGTGATCGGCAACTATTTTGCCTTTAAACAGAGAACCATCCAAATCCCCCGTGCTTTCTATTTTCCAGGTATTATTATTACCCCAGACAAACAAGCCAGTATTTTCTGCGGGAACGTAAATCGGTCTACCAGAGAACCTCTCGTCTTGAGTCAACTCCAATCCCGAAGAAGTGAGAGGTGGCTCAGAATCAGTGGGAGTTTCAGCATTGGGATCTACAGGAGTCTCATTCGTCATGTCAGGCATCGGCGTGGGAACAGGAGTAGGAACAGGAGAGTTATTATTCTCTACCACAGCACTACTATAGGTAACAAATCCTGCTGCTGCATCCAAACTCAAACTATCGGCTGACATATTTGCCACTAGAGCAATCATGCCACCTTGGTAAAAAATACCCGCGCCATTTAATCCCTCGCTGCTGGCAGCTTGGACTGTATAGTCGCTAGCTTGTCCTTTAAGCTGAATCACATCTTGTCCCTGCTCAAAGTCTTTGATAACAGCATGGTCAGACCAAGGTTGATCGGCGTAATAAAGTTGAGTCTCGTTACCGATGACAAATCGATCTTGACCACTACCACCTTCAATAAGGTCTATTCCCTTGCCCCCAATAAAGATGTCATTGCCTTCTCCACCAACTAAGGTGTTACTTTGCTCCCCACCAACTAGGGTATCGTTTCCTGCCCCACCGTCCAGCATGTCGTTATTAATTCCACCATCGAGGTAATCATTACCACCAAGACCATTAAGGGTATCATCGCTATTTAAACCAAACATATAGCTGTTCTGGTCTGTTCCTGCCAGATTATCGGTGGAATCAGTACCATAAACTACTTCTGAAATACTGCTACCAAAGGTTCTGTCGGCGATATCTCCTGCTGTGTTATTGCTAAACTGAGAACCTTGAATAAATACAGGACGAATTTTATTAGTGAAGAGAACACCCCCTTCGACAGAAGCCGCATTGGAGTCAAATTTAGTGTCATTGATGTTTACTTGCCCATCCCAAATATCACTGTAGATAGCTCCACCTTTTACGGCTTGGTTGCCCGAAAAAGTAGTGTTGGAGATTGTGCTGGGTACTTCGCCCCAAATAAATAAACCACCACCTTGATCTTCGGAGCTATTGTTAGAGATGGTATTGTTCTCCACAGTACCGAAGCCCATCAACCAGACACCGCCACCCTGAGCCATGTTGTCTTTGTTTTTAATAACTTCGTTATTGATAATAGTGTTGTTAGTCACAATTACCTTGTCCTGGGAGTAACCCCAAAGTGCTAATGCACCGCCCTGTCCTGCTGCTTTGTTATTTTCAAAATGGCTGTTGTTGATGGAAATTACGCCCCCTTCTGCTTCACCTTGAAGCTCGTGTTCAGGAAGGTTTCCATAGAATTTTTCGTCGTTAGGTACACTGGCAGCATCTGCATAAATCGCGCCTCCCGCCCCAGGAATATAATTGATGCGGTCTTTCCCTGGAGTGGAGTCATTACCAATAAAGGTGGAGTTTTCCACAAATAAATCACTAGAAGTAACGTGAATTGCTCCACCATTAAAACCTTTATTATTTGTAAAGGTGCTGTTACTGACTTTTAGTTCACCGAAAGCAAATAAACTGATTGCCCCTGTGGCATACTCTTTGTCACTAATACTTGCGCCGTCATTATGGTCAAAGTTGCTATGATTGACGGTAATAAAACTACCCTGTTGAGCGTGTACCGCTGCTCCATCAGAAACATTGCCCGTAAAGTTAACGTTGTCGATATCAATCGTACTATTGTCTTGCGCCCAAATTGCTCCCCCTGCTGCGGCATCATAGTAACTATCCGCCATAGTGAGATTTTTGACGCTTAAGCTCAACTTTTGATCAACACCTCCCATCCAAAAAATATTAGTTTTGTTACCACCACTGATGGTTAAATTCGGCGCATCAGCACCATCGAAAGCTAAACTTTTATTCAGCCATAGACCACTGCTCAGGGTGATTTTTTGATTACTAAGGCTCCCATCAAATTTAATCGTGTCCCCAGATTGAGCATCATAAACTGCTTGTCTTAGAGATCCACTTCCTTGGTCAGCGCTGCTGGTAACTGTGATAATTGTCATGAGTATTTAAATAAAATTTCTGTAACCTACAGAACTAATTTAATGAAGTTCTCATGAAGCTTGTGTGATTACGAGGCTAAGATGGATGTGATAAATATCACCTTCTTACTGATTTGATTATGAAATCAGGTTTTAGACTCCTGCTTGTGATTTGTTTTTGCTTCTAAAATAGCGGTGGTTTCTTGGAGTAAATGCTCGACGCGATTAGCCCAACTATGTTCCGCTGCCATTTCTCTGCGGGCTTGCTGCCCCATCAAAGAAAGACGCTCTTGGGATTCATAGGCAGCGATCAGAGCTTGTTTGAGAGTTTGTTTATCTCCTGGTTGAAATAAAAATCCTGTTTCTCCTGCGGTCACTAATCTTTGAGCGTCTTCAAAAGCTGATGCTACAACGGGTTTAGCCATAGCCATATATTCGTAGAGCTTCATTGGCGATAGGTACATTTTGCCCATCTGTAGTTGAATTTGTCCTGAGTAACCTACGTCACAGCCTGCGATATATTGAGGAACTTCTTGCCAAGGCACTCGACCGACAAACTTTACCTCTTGTTCTAAACCCAAAGAGTGAGCTTGCTCTGACCAAGTTGATTTCATCTCACCATCTCCCACAATCACCAAAGACAAGGAATAGCCAGTGGTTTTTAGTTCGGCGATCGCCTCCAACAACAGACCTAATCCTGCCCAGCTATACAAACTACCGACAAAACCGATGGTAAAGCCAGGAAATAGCCTTTTCGGTTGATGGAGTAAAGGATCAAGGAATTTAAGATCTACGCCATTGGGCAAGAGAACTATTTTCTGGGGATCGATGCCGATTTCTGTGACTAAAATCTCTTTGAGGGTGGCACTAATACAGGCAATCACATCACATTGGCGATAAGACCACAATTCTAATTTCTTGGCAATGCCATCCAATACTAAGGCTTTCCGTTCGGCTTTGGCTTCGTAATAGAGCAGTGCCTCCACCTGGAGAATCCAGGGAATACCCTGGCGCTGAAAAATCCACCCCAGACATTGAAGAGTCGCGGCATATTCAAACACCCAATCAACTTTGCT
>JBEANW010000329.1:0-2610 GCA_041165225.1 Cyanobacteriota bacterium
ATCTGTTCGTAGGTATATTTTTCACTGAAATTTTCCTGTTTCTCAGATTGCAATTTTGCAGCTTGCAGCCTTCTCAATCCCTCAGAGGTAAGAATAACACCACGATGTCGTTTTCGCTTAGGCTGACTCATAAGTAACGGTTAATATCGCGTTTCTCGTATTCGTGAAGTACACCCTGGTAAACCTTGGTTCTATTTGGGAAAGCTGTTGATTAATTGATTAAGTACCTAGGCAAAACGGACGACTTTAATTAATGAGGTCGCCTCAGAAATCGCGTCCTCATTAATTACACACTTGACTTGCTCTTTCCCCTTCTCCGTGTTTTAACTTATGCGTAGTCAGTAATTCTAGTGATCTTCCTTACATTTTTCCATATCTTCTCCCTTAACTTCCTTAAATTCACTGGTTAAAGATTTTAAAGTGCTAGAGAATACACGTAATCTGAACTGCGATATATCTTAAATAAATATAAAGATTTTTTGTTCAGGTTTTTAGTTTTATTCAATCATCTGAAATTTAACTAAAGATTCTTCTGCCACTAAGTCTTTAATCTTTGGATCTTTCCCATCTTGTTCTGGAGATACCAAATTTAATGTATCCCAGGTAACATTTATCGTCAAAACAGTCCGCCCTACCCTGAGTGATGGAGCAGCCTGTGGAAGCGTCATGCTTTCTCGTGTAACCAAGACATAGAGCAAGAGATGGAGACAGTTGAGATCCTAAATAAACTTCGTAAACCAAAATATAGTTCTTTGAATCATGAATAACTTAAAAGCAGAGTTTAAAGTTTCTAGACCCAGACCTGTCTTGATGACCCCCATCAGGCGATGTGGAAGTCATGCTCTACGTTTGCGACTAAACCAATCTCCTGATTTCTACTCTCCTTATCCGATGCATTTAGTGGACTTGATGCCTCTAGTCAATTTATATGGAGATTTGAATAACGATTGGTCATATTTTCAGCTAGTGATCGACTTGGTAGGGCTACAAAATGCAACTATGGTCAAGTGGGATGATGTTGCCTTAGACCCAGTGAAAATTTTTGAAGCCATCAAAGATAGTCCTCGTAGTGTTCATCGTGTCGCCTGGGAAATGCTGTTCCAAGCTGGACAACAGCACCAAGCAAAAGTGGTCATGGATAAGTCTCTAGACAATGTATATCATGCATTTGAGCTAATTGATTTGTTTGACGATATGCTGTTCCTGAATGTGGTTCGCGATCCCCGCGCCCAGGTTAATAGCATCAATCGAGCGATCATTCATGATTACGATCCTCTGCTTAACACCATGTCGTGGGTTAAAGCTCACGATCAAGCAAGAGCAATTATTGAGCGCCATCCCGAACGAGTCCTCACCATTAGATACGAAGACTTTTTAAATAACCAAGAAGCAGTACTCTACAAAATCTGTCAGTTCTTCGGGATTGAGTTTTTAGCTTCCATGATGGATGTTGGTAGTTCCAAAGAAGCTAAAGACATCTCCGTCCTCTCGGCGTTGTGGGAAACCAATAGTTCCGCACCGATCCCTGCCTATATCGATAAATTCAAAAAAACCATGAGCTTAGAAGATATTGAAATTATTGAAACCGTCGCAGGGGACTATATGGATTTTTATGGTTACGAAAAAATGACTCCTGGTGGGGCGAATATCACCTTAGAGGCGATCGCCAATGCCAAAAAACAGAGTGCGCCCAAAAAGCTAGAAGCTTGGGAAGAACTGAAGGTCAGAGATCCCCGTGATTATCAACTCAGAAAATTCCGCTCTGACTATTTAGAAACTGTCAAGAAGAGACTGCTAGAACAGCAGGTAGAAGCTTTAAATCGTTTTGGCGCTAACGTCAGGACGGGAGTGATATAGCGATCGCTTATCTCAATCATTTACTGAAACTATAACTATCAGGAGTTTTTCTTATGACTCAGACCATCATTGCTCCAGCAGAACTAAATTTTGCTCAGATTGAAGCAGAATATGCAGCTAAAAGCCCTGGACAAATTCTCGAATTCGCTCTAAACAAATTTGATAATATCGCAATTTCTTTTAGTGGGGCAGAGGATGTCGTCTTGATCGATATGGCTGCTAAGATCACTCATAATCTTCAGGTCTTTTCCATTGATACTGGTCGTCTACACTCAGAAACTTATCAGTTTTTAGAAAAAGTTCGGCAACATTATGGTATCAATCTAGAAATTTTGTTTCCAGATTCCCAGCAAGTAGAAGAACTAGTGAAACAAAAAGGCTTCTTTAGCTTCTACGAAGATAATCACAAGGAATGCTGTGGAATTCGCAAGGTGCGTCCATTGCGCCGTAAGTTAGCCACTGTAGATGCTTGGATTACTGGGCAACGTAAAGATCAAAGTCCCGATACTCGCGCCAATATCCCTGTGATTCAGCAGGATATAGCTTTTTCGACGGCAGATCATCAAATTGTTAAGTTTAATCCTTTGGCAAATTGGACATCTGAGCAGGTATGGCAGTACATTCGTCATTTTAATGTACCTTACAATCCGCTCCACGAAAAAGGCTTTATGAGCATTGGTTGTGAACCTTGCACTAGAGCCGTACTACCAAATCAGCATGAACGAGAAGGTCGCTGGTGGTGGGAAAATGCTG
>JBEANW010000330.1:0-11572 GCA_041165225.1 Cyanobacteriota bacterium
CGCCCCATTTACTCAAGGTAGTCAAAGTGGTGGCAATTTTGGTTAAAGAAGCAGCAGGAAGCGGAGTTTTGCCCAAATTACTCGCCGATACATCCCAACCCGATTGCACCCATATTCCTTGGCGATCGCGATTAAATCCTTGTTTCGTTAAATTTTGGAGATAATTATCCGTAACGGTTTGAGAAAGGCGATCGTGATTAAATTCAGGCAGCTCAAAGACAGCCGATTGTGACCAGGGAATAAATTCTAAGGGTTGTAAATCAGCTTTGGCAGAGGGGAAGGGATTAAACCAAGCAGCAATAATGGTGACGCTCAAAGCAAGCAAATCTAACATAAAAATTATTGATAACAAACAACACCATTTATAACGTTTCTCGTATTTGTGGGAAAGGGAAAATTACCTCAGCTCAAAACTCAAAACAAAAAACAATGAACCAACTCCATAGCGCCTTCACTTTATTTTTAAGTTTATTAGTCGAGGCGATACCTTTTTTGTTATTAGGAGTATTACTTTCTAGCTGCTTACTTTTTTTCATTAATGAACAACAATTAGTTACGAGAATCCCCACCAATCCAGTTTTAGGTTCTATTGTGGGTAGCTTTATTGGCTTTCTCTTCCCTGTCTGTGAATGTGGCAATATTCCTGTAGCCAGAAGATTATTACTAAAAGGAGTTTCTCCTTCCGTAGCAATCTCGTTTTTGTTGGCAGCACCGACAATTAACCCCATTGTAATTTGGTCTACTTGGGTTGCTTTTGGCAATCAACCCCAAATTGTAATTTTTCGAGTCTTATTTTCAAGTGCGATCGCCATTATTGTTGGTTCTGTTTTCAGTACTCAAAAAGATACTCGATTACTGTTACAAACATCCTTTGCTCGACGGCTAAATCCTGCATTTAATTCTAATATTGCTGCTGATGCCAAAAATACCCAAGGGCAATCACCATTGTTGCAATCTGGTAGTTTTATCCTGGATGGAGGTCAAGTTTTACCCTTCAACGATTCTTTATTATTAGATGCAGGTCAAAGCCAATCATCTTTAAAATCGAATTTAAAATCTAAAGGGCAATCTTTTCTTGATAACCTACTGCAAGAATTTAGTGAACTGGGAGGAATGCTAGTTCTTGGTAGTGCGATCGCCGCCATGATTCAAGTATTTGTACCAAGGGAAATCATCTTGAATCTGGGTCAGGATACGATAACTTCAATTCTGGCCATGATGTTACTGGCGGTAATTGTATCTATTTGTTCCACAGTCGATTCCTTTTTTGCTCTTTCTTTTGCTGCCACTTTTACTGGCAGTTCTTTATTGGCTTTTTTGGTATTTGGCCCCACCATAGATATCAAAAGTATTGGTTTAATGACATCAATTTTTAAACCGAGGATAGTTATTTATATTTTTACTATCGTTGCTCAATTAACTTTTATTTTTACTCTGACCTATAGTTATTTTTTCTAAGCAACTACTATTAACTTAATATTCAACTGTTATGAACCCAGCTAATTCCCGCAAGCTCAACAATAAAAATAATTCCTGGTTAGATGGATTGGCTTTATTAACTTGGGGAAGTTTATTACTTAAATACGCTGTAACAGGACAGTATAAATTATTAATTCACCCGAATTATTATGGTTTGCTGTTAGCTAGCAGCATCATTTTACTAACTTTGGGCATCGTTAAAATCAAACTAATCTTGACCCGTACTCGTCAGCATCCTACTGAACATATGGCTTTATTTCCCCCTGGGTTTAGTAGTAGTTTGCTAATCTGTGTGGCGATCGCTGGATTACTCATTCCACCCAAAATTTTAACCAGCCAAAGCGCTATCAAAACAGGAGTCAGGGATATTCCCTCAACTCGTTTCCAACCCCAATCCTTTCGTACTGCTACCAAACCAGAAGAGCGATCGCTGATTGAATGGATTCGTACCATTAATGCTTATCCCGAACCCGATGCTTATAACGGACAACAAGCTAAGGTTAGCGGTTTTGTGCTGCATCTTCCAGAACTGCCCGATAATTACCTGATGTTGTCGCGTTTTGTGATTACCTGTTGTGCAGTAGATGCTTATCCTGTGGGGATTCCTGTCAAACTAGACAATAGTCGTCAGACTTATCCTCCTGACACTTGGCTAGAAATTCGAGGGGAAATGATTGCGGAAACTTTGTCTGTTAAAGAGCAAGCAAATTCTAAAACCAAGATAGATAAACGTTCTGTCGTTTTAGCTGCCAAATCGATTAAATCTATTCCAACTCCCGCCGATCCCTATAGCTACCAGTAAAATACGTCTGGTGTGAATTAGTTTAACCTAGATTAATTGCTTCATTGCTTCATAGCTCTTAGCTTTTTCACAGGTGCTGTAAATTCTGAAAACAAGGCGATTGCCCTTTTAAAATCTGAGAGTTACTACACGATCTCCTAACTCTTAAACTTCTCTATATCAGGTACAGAAGCGATGGTATCCCCAATTAAGCAGAATCAATAGCATTAATTATTCTGGGTTTTCTTCACCAAAAAGACGATCAAAAATACGGCGGTTTTCGACTTGCAAGCCTCTGATCTCACTCTGCATTTCTCGCATTACACTCATTGAATCAATGAATATTTCCGTGGCACGTCCTACCTGTTCGGTAACGCGATCGACTTTTTCACCCAAGGCATCAATTGATTCTGTATTATGTTCAACTTTTTCAGTTAAAGCATCAATTCTAGCTGTGTTACTATGACTAAGTTTAACGGCTGACTCTAATAGCTTTTCGATTTGTGTTAGTCTCTGTTCTGAGGTAAGTTCTTGAGGCATCATGAACTACAGTTTTTTATAATTTCTCATTATAGTCTTTTTGATCCAGGCGATCGCCTTAAGCTAAAAAGCGTTGGTGGATGCGTAATGCTTCTGAGATACATTTTTAAACAGAGTTTTTTAACTATGACTGCCAACAGATTATCCCAGCCGAGCGACAAAATTGCGATCGCCCTAATTACTTTTCTGGCTTTAATTATTGGCTTACTGCTTTGGGCTGATAATACTTGCAACGATAACTGCATTTTTCATCCTGGGGCGAGGGTTAATGATTTTAGTTGGCAAAATAAAACTATTACGGGAGAAGATCGGGCTTTTATCTTAACTTTCAATCGTCCAATTGATCGTGCTAGTGTCGAGCAAAATCTAGTCATTACCCCCCCTCTCCCAGGCAAGATTAGCTGGTCTGGATTAAGAATGGCTTATACCCTAGAGGCTCCTGCTCCCTATGGGGAAACTTATCGTCTAACCCTAGCGGGAGCAAGGGACAGGTATGCCAAGCAAACTCAACAGGGGGAGCTAATTCAACCTTTTGTAGCGGAATTTCACAGTCGCGATCGCGCTTTAGCCTATATTGGTAGCCAAGGTTCAGAAGAGGGTAGATTGATTCTGTTTAACTGGACAAAACGGCAAAAGTCAAGACTCACCCCCGAAAATTTAACCGTATTTGACTTTGAACCCTATCCCCAAAGAGAGGGTTTCTTGTTTTCTGCTGTCGATGTGCATCAGGAGGAAACAGGAATGCAAGCATTGCAACTATATAGAACCCATTTGGGATCTATAGAATTAGTTTTAGATAACCAGGGATACCAGAATAACAAGTTCGACCTTGCTCAAGACGGTAAAACTATTGTCGTCCAGCGACTCAACCGTAAAAATACCAATGACTATGGTTTATGGAAAATTACCGATCATCAGGTAGCAAAATTAATTACCGATGCTCAAACTGGTGATTTTTTAATTGCCCCAGATAGCCAAACTGTAGCCGTAGCCAAAGGAGAAGGTATTGCCTTACTACCACTAGAAACTAACGCCGAACCCATCGACTTTCTGCCCAAATTCGGTCAGGTGCTAGATTTTACCGCTGATGGCACTGGTGCAGCCATGATTAACTATAATACTGACAATGCTAAGTTGGGCGGTAGGCGATCGCTCGTTTATGTCAATAATCTAGGAGTCCAAAAAGAACTCCTAAATACCGAAGGTTCAATTCAAAATTGTCAGTTTGCTCCCACTGGCAAGCATTTATATTGTTGGCTAACGGCATTGGCATCAGGAGAAGTATATATTGAACAACCCTATCTAGCGGAAATTAATCTTAAAACCCTGCAAACCAAAACGCTGGTTAGTTTAGCAAAATATCAAGATAGCAAAATTAGTGTTGCACCCGATGGATTAGGGATTCTCTTTGAGCGATTAGGCTCCTCCTACCCTTACGGATCGCCCCATAATCATGATACAGCTCCCAATAACAGTATCTGGTTAGCAATCCCTAATTCTACTCAACAAGCTAACTCTAATACGCCTATCGTGGAGCAATTGCCGTTTGTCGGCTTTCAACCCCAGTGGCTACCATGACCGCGATTTAGACTGGATAATGAAAACTTGAGTAATCACAATTTCCTCATGTTGTTCCTATATAACTGAAGCATCAACAACCGAACTACCCATCGGTTTATTTAAGTTCTAACTAAAATAATTATGCTTAAGAAAATATTAGTAGCGGTAGACCTTTCGGAAACCAACGACAGCGCTTTGCACACGTTTCATACGGCATTGCCCCTGGCACAGGCAACTGGAGCTAAACTGATGCTGTTAAACGTTATCGCCTCTGATGACAATAACTATCCCAATCCCTTTATTTATTCTGGTTATGAATACGATGTGATGGAAGGATCTGTTTTCAGAAATTATCAAGAACAATGGGGAATATTGAAACAACGAAGTAGAGAATTACTGCGATCGCTAGTGGATGAAGCAGCTACAGCAGGGGTCAAAGCCGAGTTAAGCCAAGAATTCGGTCATCCAGGACGCACTATTTGTGACATTGCCCAAACATGGCCAGCAGATCTAATTGTGGTAGGTAGTAGAGGTCTATCGGTGGTGAAGGAAATGTTTTTGGGCAGCGTGAGTAATTATGTGACCCATCATGCTTCTTGCTCAGTCATGATCGTGAGGGAAGCTGATCATCATCATCATCATGAATTATCTCAGCAAGAGCAAGCAAATGCAGCTTCTTGAGAAGAATAGTAAAACTACAGTAAAACTATTTTCGGCTTGAGTTTAAGCACCCCGTTGCGTTCATATAGAATACTCATGCCTAGGAAGGTTCGATCATAGGTGACCAGATAATGCTCTGGGATGAATGCAGATATCTCCTTACTACTATCGACAGCCTGACTTAGATCAACCAATTGTCCCTGACACCAGAGGGTGGCATCTTCTTCAGTCAGGACTACCTTGTCTAGATGACTTAAGAGCATCCTAGGTTCAATCAACTCAAAGGTTTGCTGGGACAATTGCTGTTCAATTTCCCCAAAGGTGAGGCTGTGTTCTAGGGACAGTCCACAGCTTTGGGTACGGATCAAGTTGGCTAAAGTTCCTCCAACTCCTAGTTGTTCCCCTAAATCACGGGCGATCGCTCTAATATAAGTACCAGGACTACAGGCAATTTCTACCTCTAGCTCCCAGAATTCCCCCTGGATAATATCTAGCAGTTTTACCTCACTGATAGTTACCTTTATCGCTTCTACGGTGATTTCTTCACCCTTACGAGCCAGATCATAGAGTTTTCTGCCGTCTTTTTTAATGGCACTGTAAATTGGCGGAACTTGATCGATGGTGCCAATAAAACCCTGGAGGCGATCGATAATTTGCTCTTGATCTAGCTCAAAGCGATCGACTTGCCTAATTATCTCCCCTTCTAGGTCATCGGTAGTAGTGGTCACTCCCAAGCGAATACGTGCGCGATAGGCTTTCGGTGTAGGCAAAAACTGGAGCAAACGAGTAGCTTTACCGACGGCTATAGGTAGTACTCCCGTTGCTGCGGGGTCAAGAGTTCCTCCATGACCAATTTTTCTGGTGTGCAAAAGTTTACGTAACTTAGCAATGCAATCATGAGAGGTAAACCCAACAGGTTTATTTAGATTTATAAAACCAGACATCATAATAATTAACAATTGCCTCACCAGTGACCAAAAGCAATTTTAGCGGAATCTGAAGCGCCCCCATAACTAGATTCTAGCTTTAATGTGTCCATCAGCTTTTAAAATGGCGTAAGTCCAACTTGAATTCAAACAGTTGACACTAATATAAACAACTCGTAGTTTGTGATCATCTCATAACAGTTATTGCTGAGACTATCTGTAAGCCTGTATACTAAATACGTAAACTATTAATAATAATAGTTATAATTTATTCAGTTGGTATTAAGCTGTTGCAACTAATAGCTAGGGTTCGGCTCGATGCCAATATACAGAATTTCAATCCCACAGCAAAATTGATTATCTTACTAGCTAGAACTAATTAACCCTTGGCAGACTTTGTAGTCATCAGCGTTTAATGAAATCGAACCCAGAAGTTAAACAGTATCATTTACAGGTTAAAACCGAACTGGAAGCCTTAAAAGAGGTATTGCAGTGGTTTGAAGGATTGGTCTTTCCTCTCGTTCCCCAAAAAATGGGCTGGCAATGCGAAGTTGCCCTGGTGGAAGCTTTTACCAATGCGGTACGTCATGCTCACCAAGACCTCCCCGAAACTACACCTATTGACCTAGAGATTAAGTTGCTACCCAGCTTTTTAGAAATGCGTATTTGGGATCAAGGGCAGCCTTTCGACATCAAGGCAAAGCTACGGAAGAGCGAAAGAGAAGCTGGAATGATGGAAAAAGAAGGGGGAAGAGGGTTGCAGTTTATTAATAAGCTCACCGATGAGCTTCAATACCTCAATCTCCCCAATCATCGTAACTGTCTTGTAATGCGTAAAAATTACGCTTAATTGACTACCAGAGATTCGGAATTACCATTAAATCTCATCGAAGGCTCGTTCAATTAACCTTCTAGCAAGGGTTTGAGTTCCTGTATGTTCATAGTAGTTAGTCGAGACATCAATAAAGGCAGCTACATAATCTAGCTTGTTGTCAGAGAATTCTAAAAATCCCTGGAGGTTGTTCATCACTTTCTCTGGGGATAAATTTTTGCTGCTGACAAAATCTGCCATCCAACTTTTGACCGAGCCAAAACTTTCACCAATAAAGTCCAGTTTCCCTTTAGAGTTACCCCCAGGAATCGATTCTGATACTCCCTGGAAAGTGGAATTGGATTCCAAATCTTTAGGGCCAATGCCACTCAGGGTTGACTGAGCTTTAAGGAGGAAATCTGGGCCGAGGGGAACCAAACCATCAACACATACTAAAGCTGCCATCCGCATTAAGGATTCCCCGCTATAGTCTCCTAATGCTCCCACAAAATCGCCAATGCTATCTCCAGGAATGCCATTGATCTGACAGAAAGCAACTAATTCAACTACCAGCTTAATCGCTAAGTCTAGAGCCTGAGCTTTTTCAGGATTAGGGGTGATTTTAGTGAGTAAGCCTCCTACTAAGGGAATCTTATTACCAACTTTATTCGCTAATGCTGCCGAACCCAAAGCCTTGTCTGAACGATCTACCGTTTGATAGAGCCACATTGCCCGCTGGTATCCCTGAGACTTGTCATTGTAGAGCCAAACTGCGCGATCGCCGATCTGTTGAATCAACTCCTCATCAGTTTCGCCTGTCACCTTGCGAATCGTCTCGACAAAACCCACGGTGTTTTCCCATTCCCCAGGCACGATCGAATCTAGGGATCTTAACATCATCGTCGTAACGTTGTTCTGAGGCAGATTATCCACCAACTCAAAAATAGAATCACTCACTACTTTTGCTCCTTAAATATATAATTTTTGCATTTAGAAATAAGCGGCGTTAAGTGGCATTATTTCAGCTTCGATAGTCCTCTGAGGTCAAATTGACCTAGCCATTTTTCGCGATCGCTGGCACTAAAGGAAGCATCCTTAGAACGGATTTTAACCTGGTAGCGATCGCCGACTAACACCGCCGTACCCGAACTGCCTTGAGTCACTGAAGGAAAACCAGCAATTTTGCTGCCACTTTCTTTGAACTTTGCCGCGGCACTAGAATTATTTAAAGTATCTGAGATGGACAAAATAGCAACTTCAGCACCATCTTTTTTCAATTTTGCCTCGGCAAAACCTTTTTTCTCTTGGGAATAGATCCGTTGATATTCACCATTCCCGTCAGGAAAATAACGATTAAAAGCACCGCCAGATTGAGAACTATCAACAACTGCCGTGGCACCCTTACTAGTGCTTTGCTGTTGAGCGTCATCAAAGCGGGAGGGAGCTTGCTGAGTACAAGCAGAGAACAGGAGGCAGCATGTCAGAATAAAAGCCGCCAGATATTTGCGTAGACTAATCATCTTAAGTTTATTTACCTACTACGTTACTTGAATTAATTTTCGGACTTTGTGCTAGACACCAAACTAAATCGAGGAAATCTTTAACAAAAAGTAATTAAAATACTAAAGCGTTGCTGATTGGAAATATAAATTGATAATGATATCGTTTTTAGCTGTAAGCTATAAGCTATAAGCTTTTAAAGAATGCAATTAAAATCCATAATTGTGCAGTTCATATCTTTATTCAGCAACGCCAAATACTACTACCGACGCTATTACTAACTAAGTTTTGTCATCATGCGCGATCGCGTTATTCACTGGCTGCAAGAAAATGTCTCTAGTCATCGTTTGCAGCATATCTTAGGGGTGGAATCCACCTGTATCAAACTTGCTCGTTGTCACCAGTTAGATGAACAGCAGGCAGCTCAAGCTGGTTTAATGCACGATCTGGCAAAGTTTTTTGCCCCACAAAAGTTATTAGCCATAGCAGCGGAAGTTAATCTCCCCATAGATCAAGTTTGTTTAGCACATCCCCATCTGCTCCACGCAGAGATCGGCGCAGTGGTAGCTCAACGGGAATTTAAGGTAAGAGATCCAGAAATCCTAACAGCTATTGCCAATCACACTTTAGGCGCGCCCCAAATGAGCAAACTTAGCTGTGTAGTTTTTATTGCTGATGTTTTAGAGCCAAATCGAGGCGATAGCGATCGATTGACAGAGATGCGGCTTGTCGCCCAAGAAAATCTTTACAAATGTGTACAGCAGACTAGTGATTATTCATTAGAATACTTATTAAGTAAACAAAAAATTATTCATCCCCGCACCGTTTTAACCAGAAACTGGGCTTTAGCTCAAGCTTAGTTCTCGTACTTAATTACCAACCATAGTAAATCGATCTAGTTAATTAATAACACCTAATTACATCTATAACATTGCATGAGTAAATCAACTGAATCAGCTATTGCTCCCCAAAACCAATATTTAACAAAATCTGCTAAATCCACGATTGATCCTCAAGAATTAGCCTTACAAGTTGCTGATGCAGCGGCGGACAAAAAAGCAGCGGATATTGTACTGCTCAAGGTTAGTGAGGTATCATATCTAGCGGACTACTTCGTCATTATCACAGGATTCTCCCGCGCTCAGTTAAATGCCATCTCTGAATCCATTGAAGAACGTTTGGCAGAGAAGTATGACCTTCTCCCTGCAAGAATTTCGGGCAGAAGAGAAGGTGGTTGGATTGTCCAAGATTATACTGATGTAATTGTCCATATCTTTTTGCCTGAAGAGAGAGAATACTATAATCTAGAAGCTTTCTGGGGACATGCCGAGCGTCGTGAATTTTCACAACCTAGTTAATGCCATCTATGAAGAAGTCTACCGTTAATTTTTGTCCTGTCCCCTTAGAACAGCAGCCGATCTACGAATATGAGCAGCTTAAGGAGTCTTGGCTATTTAACTGGGGCATCTTGGCTGTTGGGCAATATACTCGTAAAGTAGCTTGGGTAGCGGTGTGGAGTCTGGTACTTGTCGTGCCTCTATCCCTCTCGATCTTTTCTCCTGCTAAAGAACCCCTAGAATTTGTCTTATCTAGTTTAATTGGTATTTCTTTATTAACTGCCCTCTTTTTGTCTCGCATCTATTTGGGCTGGCAATATGTCAAGAATCGTCTGAAAAGAGATCGCATTTTCTATGAAGAATCTGGTTGGTACGATGGACAAACTTGGCTTAAGCCCTCCACTATGTTAGACCGCGATCTGTTGGTGGTGAATTACGAAATAGAGCCAATTTTCCGCAGGCTTCACCAGACCTATGGTCTAATTGCGGGAATTATCACTCTTGCTAGCCTAATTTGGTTCATTTATAAGATGATCTAAGCCGACTAAGCGTATTAGAATACTAGTTACTCATTATTTAATATTGCATGACTAGGGTAAAAAGAACCCAGGCACCTCTGCTCGAAGTACATTTGCTCAGGGAAGGTATTTTAGAATCTTCTCATCAAGTGGAAGCAACAGTTTGCGACGGTAAGGGGCGTGTATTGTTGGTGGCAGGTGACGCGGAATCATCCGCATTTATTCGTTCGGCATTAAAACCTTTCCAAGCCTTGGCTGTAACCACCACAGGAACAATTCAAAAGTATGGCTTGAGCGATCGCGATTTGGCCATTATCTGTAGCTCTCATCAAGGAACCATTGAACAGGCTCGACAAGCATTCAATATTTTGTGGCGCGCCGATGTTGACCCTCTAGCCCTGGAATGCCCTATTCCCCCTGGCAAGAACAACCCCTTGGAGCATAATTGCTCTGGCAAGCACGCGGGGGTTTTAGCAGTCTGCCAAAATTTAGATTTGCCCTTGCACCATTACACGAAGCATTCTCACCCAGTACAGCAGCTAATTCTGGGCAAAATTTCGGAACTACTAGGGATGCCAGGAGCAGAATTGTTGGGCGCGCAGGATGACTGTGGGATGCCAACCTATCAAATGCAACTACAACAAATGGCACATCTCTATGCTCAGTTAGCAGCAGGGAAGAGTTTAGACTTAGAAAGAATTACGCGAGCCATGACCTATTACCCCCGTATGATTGCAGGGGATGGCGCGTTTGATACTGAATTGATGCGCCTTAGTGAGGGAGAGCTAGTAAGTAAATCGGGGGCAGAAGGAATTCAGTGTATTGGTCGCGTCGGCGAAGGCATGGGGCTAGCAATCAAAGTTAAGGATGGTGCTAGACGAGCCAAATATGCTACCGCCATTCATGTTTTGAAGCAAATGGGCTGGATTAGCCCCGCGATCTCGGAAATCCTCTGCGATCAATTTGTTCAGTTAAGCAATTTTACCCGCCTCGAAACAGTTGGCGAAATGTCAATTCTCTAATGTCAATTCTCTAATTGGTTACAGGAAATAGCCTCCCCACTAATTACCTCCCTGCTAGTTACTTCTTACGAAGTTTGCTCAACGGGGGGAACCCCCGCAACGCAACTTCGCGCTAGCTGCTCCCATACTGTTTTGCGGGGCGGGGTTGCCCCCTGCTCTAGAATTTCAATCTGCAAGTTAACCTTAATTAAATAAGAACCAGCTTGACTATCAATCTCCTGGGCTATTTCCTCATTCAAATCTGGTCTTGCTCCTGTGAGAGGATTTCTTAAGACACAACGATCCCACTCATGAGTTGCCTGGGGATCTAAATTGAGAATATAGTATTTGTTCATCCGTAAACCTGCAATTTTACTAGTACTATATTACCATTTAGTTGAATAAAAAATCAATTAAAAGCATAATTTGCATAATCAAAACATATTTATAAAATAAAAA
>JBEANW010000331.1:0-4602 GCA_041165225.1 Cyanobacteriota bacterium
CTGAATCTATGGCGCTTATACCAGCATCGGGTCCATAGTTATTATTAATGGTACTACTATTGATAGTAATGTTAGAACCATCATTCCATAAGCCACTACCACTAGTATTATCGTCAATATGACTATTGTTGATGGTGATTGAAGCATCTAGATTATAAATCCCAGTATCATTATCTGTGACGTTACTATTACTGAGTGCAAGATTTTCTCGATTTATAATGCCACCTTGAGTAGTTCCACTAGTTACACTATTTTGTTCAGTAAAATTTCCCCCCGTAATCGTCAATTCTTCAAGAGATACATCAATCTTCGTTTCTGCATCACCATCATTTAGATTGAAAACACTAGCAGCATCACCAGCATCAATAGTTAAATTCTCTGTTCCCAGTCCTTCGATATTCAGACTTTTATCGATCAGCAATTCACCTGAATTCAGAATGATTGTGCCACCGCTTAAATTAGAGTCAAAAGTAATGGTGTCTGCACCCTCTTGTTCGTTAGATAGAGAGATCGCCTCACGTAAGGAGAGATCTCCTGCATCATGGTTGCCGTCGTTTTCGTCTTCGAGAGTAGAAACTATGAATTCTTGCATGGTGTAATTTGTAATTCTGATAATAAATTTCCAGAGCAAGCTTGCCTATTGAGATTCAATAGAGCGATCGCCAGCATTAATTATGGAGCTAAATTTTCATGTCGTCCTATTGCCCTAGTGGTTTGACTAGTATTGATTTATTAGGGCAATAGAATAAGAAGGATCGAGACAATCCGACCAATCTATCAAGTACAAAAACTCTGTTAAGCTTGAAGCAGAAATTGTTTGTAGTTGATGACAATCTGAATTATAGAGCAAATTAGTATGTAATTCGATTTAATACTATAAAATTTCAATGAAATTGACAAGTTCTCCATAAAGTTTTGATGAACCAGTGTTTGATAATCAACATTGGCTCTTAGATTAATAATGTTCTCGAAAAATTTGCGATCGCTTTAAAGCTTTGATGATTCCCCTGCAATCAACTCATCAAGACTTTATTTAGGCGATCGCACTTGCTAGATCCTATTCAGCTAACCAACGTACCGCGTCCTTGGCATGATAAGTTAGAATCAGATCCGCACCAGCCCGTTTAAAGCTAGTTAAGGTTTCTAAAGTTACCTTTTTCTCATCGATCCAGCCATTGAGGGCAGCAGCTTTAACCATAGAATATTCTCCCGAAACGTTATAAGCAGCTACGGGTAAATTAGTCGCTTCCTTAACGCGCCAGATAATATCCATGTAGGACAAAGCGGGTTTTACCATAAGCATATCTGCTCCCTCAGCAATGTCTAGTTCAATTTCCTTGAGGGCTTCAGTACCATTGGCGGGATTCATTTGATAGGTACGGCGATCGCCAAAACTAGGAGCAGAATCCGCTGCATCACGGAAGGGACCATAATAAGCCGAGGCATATTTGGCAGCATAGGAAAGAATGGGGGTATCTTGAAAACCAGCTTCGTCTAACCCTTCTCTAATTGCCCTGACAAAACCATCCATCATCCCCGAAGGAGCAATAATATCAGCCCCAGCTTGAGCTTGAGATACGGCAGTCTTCTTGAGTAATTCGAGAGTGGGATCGTTGAGGACTCTGCCTGTGAGATCTCCTGTTTCCAAATATCCACAATGTCCGTGGGGAGTATATTCACAAAGACAAGTATCCGCAATGACTAATAAATCAGGAACAGCTTGCTTAATCGCCGTGGCAGCTTTTTGCACAATCCCGCAATCATGCCATGCACCCGTAGCCTCCAGATCCTTATCTTCAGGAATCCCAAACAGAATTACCGCTGGAATACCAAGTCCGTATACTTCTTTAGCTTCCTCCACAATCTTGTCTACCGAAAGCTGATAAACCCCAGGCATTGATTTAACTTCCTTCGCGAAAGATGTTCCTGGCACGGCAAATAGAGGATAGATCAAATCATTAGCTGTAACTAAGGTTTCTTGCACCATACGGCGTAGTTGGGGATTCTGGCGCAAGCGGCGTGGGCGATTGATGGGGAACATAATATATATTTTTTATACTAAGTTGGCAGTCTTATCGTGTGATCTATCAGTGTAAAATGAATATCACGTCGAAAGCACTAGCTACTATACAACTCAATGTTTTGTAACGTTAAAGCCTTGGTACTTTTCTAGCTATCCAATTCAAAGTTAGCTAGAATATTACAGTTAAAAGCTAAAAGCTAATAGCTAACAGCTTTTAAAAAAACATGGGGCCGTAAAGGTTTCGACAGGTTAGTAAAAGCTAATCCGTGATTCAGGTCGAGAGTGAGTACCATCTCGTAAATCAGACTCAAACTAAATATAGATGCAAATAACATCGTAAAATTTGAGCGTCAGGCAGTAGCTGCCTAAATCTAGAAAGTCTCTTTCAGATTTGCTCGTCTCTAGTTTGACTCCGTTAAGGACTAAAGACAAAACCCCAACGGATGCTCTGGATAATTTTCTTTGGTAGATTACTCAGAAAAGACTTTATCAAAGAATCCTGCCATCAGGGACAATTGATGACCCCCGCTCCAAGGGTAAAAGGAGCTAAACCTGTGAACGAATGGGCAAGTGAATAGCTGATTTGGACAGCAGTTCGACTCTGCTCGGCTCCACTTTATCAGAAGCTTTAAGCTATAGGCTCTAAGCCCTTTAGTTGACAATCTTTTCCCTGGCGAACTAAAGCGATCGCTAATTCTGTAGGTTGGGTAGAACGAAGTGAAACCCAACAACAATAAAAGAACATTCCTTCCTGACAAACAAAGGGTTTTTAATCAGGCGATCGCCAATGGTGTTAGTGGTTTACTGAAAAGCGATCTCATGACAGATATTCTTAAGTTATCGAATTACAATTGAATCAGTCCATTCCAGTCTGAAGAGTAAGAATTATGGAAGGTGTTCAGTTTTTAGTCAATGAAGAGGGTGAAAAAACTTCTGTATTAATTGATTTGAATGAGTGGGGAGATTTATGGGAAGATTTCCATGACATCATGATTTCTCGTTCTCGTCAAGATGAAACAGAAGTTAGCTGGGATGAACTTAAAGCAGAACTTGGGCTAGATGAGTAAATACCATGCCTCAATACCGCATCAGCTTTAAATCTTCAGCAGCCAGAGAACTAAAAAAAATGCCATTGGAGTTGCAGCGTCGCATAGCTAATAAAATTGAACAACTTGTTGAAGATCCTCGTCTTTCAGGAGTAATTAAGCTTAAAGGAGATGATGATTTGTATCGTTGTCGAGTTGGTGAATACAGACTGGTTTACCAGATCGATGACTCGACGCAAAAAATTGTTGTTACTAGGGTAAGACACAGAAAAGATGTTTATCGTTAAGAATCCTCTGTCGTGGGATCTAGATCAATTACATCCAGAGCATTCCTCAAAATGGTCAAGCCGATCGCCAATTGTATTAATGGTTTATTGAAAAGCGATCACATTAATTGCAATTATCTACATTGATCAATTGGTGGGCAAAATTGCAGACAGTTCATCTGCCCACTCTGCCGTTTCTAGATCTGGCGCTCTCGAACCAATTGAATGATTAAATCAGTAAACACAGGATCGTCGATTCTTCTGGCTGCTTCAATTAAAATATCTGATTCTGGTTGGGGATCGTCTGCGGTTCGATGAGGTATGGAGACGAGCAAAGAGAGATGACTAATTAAACGATCTAACTCATCTCTAATACGCGATCGCTTGGCATATAACAAGCTGGCAGTCCGACGCACGGAACGTTCTCTCTCTAGCTCTACCAGTAAGATATCTCGCTTTGGTGGCTCATTCATCGCTTTAGGCTCACGATATTATATTGTTTTAGGCACAAGAATCTTGTTCTGGCGATCTATGCTGTTGCCAAAAGACTCATATCTGCATTAAAGCGAATTACGATCCTCTTGGATAGGCTTGTATAAGTTAAACCATCGTTACGTTACACTTCTATATTCCTTGTTAAATATTGCAACTATATTTTGCTGATCTTTGGTTAACTTCCATGACATTGCCTGTATTGTTTGCCATTTCTGCACCAACAAGGTTCTTTGGGTTTGGGAATTGTGACTGGCAGAATATCGCCATCGACATAAAACCATTTTCCCTGGGTTTGGATAAAGCGAGAGCGTTCATGAAGTTGTTCAGGTTTGCTGAGGTGATAAATCGCCTCAAATTCGACCATGCCTTTGGTATCCTTCTTTTTGCCTTGGTGAGTATCAATAACTTTCAAACCTAGCCATTGCGTATTACTAATACTTTTAGCTAACTCTTGTTGGTCTTCAGGCTTTCTTTGATCAGGATGGAGGGTAGCAATGAGATAATCTACATTACCTTGATGGAAGGCAGTGTAGCGCGATCGCATTAATCTCTCTGCCGTCTCTGGTTGTTTCTTGCCTGCTAAATATATTCCGCAACAGTACTGATATGGCTTTTTACTTTCACAGGGACAGAATTCTGAGGACATTGCTAAAAACTAAAATACTTAATTTTGCTGCCAAGTGCCATGAAAACCAGGGGGAATCACCGATGGTAATGCCAAACGACAGATCGGCTCATCAGCTAGGCGATCGCTTTGATAAATTCTGACTTC
>JBEANW010000332.1:0-2874 GCA_041165225.1 Cyanobacteriota bacterium
TCCCGTTCATAGTTGCCTGATGATGTCAGAGCAAGCCAAGGCGATTGATTTTCCGACTGGAGATGTGGTTTTAGGATTTTGCGATCGCTGTGGTTTTATTACCAATATTGAATTTGATGCCAAATGGTCATCTTATGCACCAAACTACGAAGATCAACAAAGCTATTCCCCCACATTTAACAAGTTTTCCCTCAAGCTTGCGAATCATCTAATCGATAAATACGATTTGCATAACAAAGACATTATCGAAATCGGCTGTAGCAAGGGAGATTTCTTACTGCTGCTATGTGAATTAGGTAACAACCGTGGAGTGGGTATTGACCCTAGTGTGGTTCCTGGTAGGGTAGAAAGTGAAGCCGCAGACCGCGTAACCTTTATTCAAGATTACTATTCAGAAAAACATGCTGAGTATGTCGGTGACTTTATTTGCTGTCGTCATACCCTAGAGCATGTCCAGCCCACCTCTGAGTTTATCAAAACCGTGCGGAAATCGATCGGCGATCGCAACACTACCGTAGTATTTGAAATCCCTGATAACACTAGAGTTCTCAAAGAACAGGCTTTTGAAGATATTTACTACGAACATTGTTCCTACTTTAGCCCTGGTACCTTAGCTCGTTTATTCCGCGACAGTGGTTTTGAAGTAACGGATCTCTACTGTGATTATGGCGATCAGTATTTATTGATCGAAGCTAAACCAGTGGCTATGCCTTCAGATCAGGTTCATCCTTTTGAAGAAAGCGTGTCCGATGTTGCTCAAGATGTGCAGTTATTTACTGACAAGATCACAGGCAAATTAGAATACTGGAAAAAATACCTCGATGATGCTCAAGTCAAAGGCGAAAAAGTCGTAGTCTGGGGTTCGGGTTCAAAATGTGTGGCTTTCTTAACCACCCTAAAAACTATCGATAAAATTCAATATGCTGTGGATATTAATCCCCACCGTCACGGCAAATATATTCCTGGAGTAGGTAAAGAAATTATGGCTCCCGAATTCCTCAAAACCTATCAGCCAGATAAGGTGATTGTGATGAATGCCATCTACACCCAAGAAATTAGCGAAATGTTGAAAAATATGGGTGTTTCCACCGAAATTGTGGCACTTTAAAGAGATGAAAAATCAGGGATGGAGGAGCAAAACAATAGGTTCTTCATCCCTAATTTATTGTTATGAAAACTTATAGCTTATAGCTATTAGAACCAAATACCTATGCATAAACACAACTACACTATCATTGGTGGAGGAATTGTTGGCTTGTCTACAGCAATGGCGCTAAGTCAGCGATTTCCTGGGGCAAAAATTGCCCTATTAGAAAAAG
Organism: Cyanobacteriota bacterium; assembly: GCA_041165225.1. Classification (GTDB taxonomy): domain Bacteria; phylum Cyanobacteriota; class Cyanobacteriia; order Cyanobacteriales; family Xenococcaceae; genus Waterburya. The sequence continues at coordinate 1,320 of JBEANW010000332.1, forward strand.
AAGTATCTTGGGCTGCTCACCAAACGGGACATAATAGCGGTGTGATTCATTCGGGCATTTACTACAAGCCAGGAAGCTTCAAAGCCAAATTATGTCTCCAGGGTAATCGCTCAATGGTGGATTTTTGTCAGCAGCATGATATCAACTATCGGATCTGCGGCAAAGTGATCGTAGCTACTGAACCCCATGAATTGCCTTTGCTGGATAATCTTTATGAACGGGGTTTGGCTAATCAAATTGAAATTAGTAAACTGACTCAAGAGCAAGTTAAAGAAATTGAGCCTCATGTTAGCTGTTTAGCAGGTATTTTAGTAAAATCAACAGGAATTGTTGACTATAAACAAGTTTGTTTGAAATATGTCGAAATTGCCCAATCCCAAGGAGTAGATCTTTACAAAGATACCTGTGTCCAGGAATTTGTAGCAACGACAGATGGTTATGTAATTAAGACCAATCAAGAAGAATATCAAACAGAATTTTTAATAAACTGTGGAGGGCTATATAGCGATCGCCTGACGGAATTAGCCAATGCTAAACCTCCCGCCAAAATTGTCCCCTTTCGAGGAGAATATTACGAATTAACCCCTGAAAAACGTTATTTAGTCAACGGCGCGATCTATCCTGTCCCCAATCCTAATTTTCCCTTCTTAGGAGTGCATTTTACCCCAGGAATCGATGGTAGCGTCCATGCTGGGCCAAACGCTGTACTCGGTTTTAAGCGAGAAAGCTATAACAAGTGGGATTTCGATCTCAAGGACTTCATGGACACCATGACCTATCCTGGGTTTTGGAAACTGGCAGGGAAATTTTATAACGAAGGAATCCAGGAGATGATCCGTTCCTATAGCAAAACAATTTTTGTCCGTAGCTTACAAAGATTAATTCCTGAAGTACGAGCTTCGGATGTAGTTCCTACCCCCGCAGGAGTGCGAGCGCAAGCCTTAAAAAGTGATGGCTCAATGGTGGATGACTTTCTGTTTATTAATCGCGAGCGCGCCCTCCATGTTTGTAATGCTCCATCCCCCGCAGCCACTGCTTCAATTGAAATTGGCAAGCAAATTGTAGCGCAAATACCTGATTAGTTCGGAGTTTTTCGAGACTAGTTAATTAGTAATTCCGTTCTTGCCATTTTTCCCATAAATCAGGATGGCGATCTCAAGTACGTTTAATCGTTTCTTCTCTGGAGTTATGGAAAACTGTAGTCAATAGCTAGTATATTTTTGGGTTTCGCTTTGCTCTACTCAACTTACAAAGTCTTGACTGGATAAGCATTTTTTGGATTTACCAAACCCTTTTTTCTTTTTAGTTGCAACTGATGTTCGTTGAGGGTTAAAACCAATTACGTATTCTTCACCATCATAAGGATGTTCTGGAAAATCGAGACGAGGATATTGTGAAAGATTAATTTTAATTTCTTCAGTCTCATCAATACCGATGTTTCTATTTTTAAATAAAAAGGGGCATTTAATTGGAAATATTTCAGGCTTTTCCCAAATAATCCAGTATGCAATTGGAAAAAATTTTACAAGACTAAATAAAATAGGTTGATCAGGTT
>JBEANW010000333.1:0-3434 GCA_041165225.1 Cyanobacteriota bacterium
TGAGAGCCTAAAGTGCCATCAAGTCTGTAGGGAAGACCAATCACGAGAATTTCTACCGCTCTTTCTGCCACAATATCCTGTAGCTGTCGGACATCTGACCCCCAAGAAGTCCGCTGGATGGTAGTTAAACCAGTGGCAATTAGACCAGTGCCATCACAACCTGCCACCCCCATGCGTTTTTTGCCTACGTCTAACCCTAAAGCAGCAACTCTCTTCATACCACAAAAGTATTGCTCATACTAAACCACCGTGGGGAGGCTTAAAAGATTCTCCAGAGTTCTGGTTTTGCTCGATCGCCACAAATTGACTAGATTTAGCGCGAAAAATATTTTTTTGGCGCACAATATTTTGGTAAGAACCAGATAGGGACTTAACCCAAGAAATGCGGGAAGGAATCGGTACTCCAGCAGGCTTTAAGCCTTGCAGCACCCCTGATAATTGTAACCCTTCCAAGGGTTTAGTTTCCTTGATTTTGTGCCAGACCGAACGAGACATCAAGAGAGTCTGTTCAACGGACGTAGCCCCCATTTTATCAAAATACTCTTCCCTTTCAGGTTGGTAGTCGGCGGAAACGATTTCTAGGGGTTGGGAATAAAGTTGATTGTCTGCTGCCAAACCCCGTTTGCGATCGACAGACTCTTGAATAATTTGTGCCATCTTCACCATGAGCTGAGGATAGAGCCAGGTGTAGGCAGGATTAACCGTAAGTTGCGCGCGGTGGGGTCGAGAACCATCCTTAGAAGATTCCAGTCTGAAATAGCCGATGGCCGCTTTGCGCTGGGGTTCAAAGACATAGCCACTAACTACGTCTGTACCATTCAGCCAGAGCCTAATCTGACCCACAGCATTCTGCACCATCCCAGATTTAAAATCATCTGCATGACGGTCAAAAACTTGCCTCAGTAGGGGAGGCATCGATACACAGTCTAGTTGATACAGCAGAGGCGCATCCGCGTTGCTAACAGGTAAAAAGTTAGGTAAATCAGGTTCTTGCTGGGCTAGTTGAGCAATTGAATTCGCCGATATTTGCCAGTAGTTCATCTGTGCCAAAGGCTGAAAACCGTTTTCGCGATAGAGAGCTAAATGATTTTTCTCATTGATATTCACTTCCAACATCCAGGTGCGAGCTTCCCAAATGTTTTGTAGGCAATGACGTAATAGCTGAGAACCAATCTCTTTTTGGGTTGTGAGTAATTCCAAATCGGGAGAATTACTATTGAGCAACACCCGTTCTACTCTCCAAGTACTACGAGTGCTATTGAGAGAGGCAACTTGAATCAGACCCAAAACTTCTGATAAATGTTGGGCGACATAGACTCGCCAGCCGTGATAGTAAGAACGGGGCAAAAGAGCCAAAAACCTTTTTAATCCGTACCAAGAACCAACTTGTTCTAGTTCTCGATCAATAGTTATCAGACGCTTAGAAGTTTCCTTAGCGACATATTCACTCACTAAGGCATTGATTGCATCCACGTCACGATATTGGAGAGGACGAACGACCAGTTGCTCATTGCTAGGTACGGATAAAGTCATGATTTTGATTTAGTCTACCCTTTCTAGTTGCCATAAAATTTGATTACCTTCTCGTCTGACTCTGGAGACAACCCAGTTCCGCCAAGACCAGTGATCCCCTCTACTAGTTACAGCACTAGCATTGATATCCATTAGATCCGCAAGTTCAGAACTGCTAATTAGATAACCTTTTCCAGCTATTTCTTCAGCGATTCTCAGGGTGTCAATTAAATCTCTTAACTGAGTTACCCGTTCTTCACTTGATACTCTGGTTTCTTCCATTGTGCTGTTCGATGATTCAGTCATAAATAGCTAAAATTTAAATAATTGATAACTAGTTCTGAAGATGAAATTACATCTTTAGGATAATAAAGTTTACACGATATCTCGATTACCGTCATCTTAGCTAATTTGGACGAGAATTATCTGCTACTAGATTAATATATCTTGAGCGTCCTGGTTGAAAATCGGGTTTAATTTCTAAAGCTTTCTCATAGCTTGCGATCGCATCTTGCCATTTTTCTAGCTGTTCGAGGGCGCAACCTCGGTTATACCAAAACAAATGATTGCCTGGCGTAATTTTAATCGCTTGTCCCCAACTTTCAATCGCCCCAGACCAATTTTCTAGCTGATATAGAGCATGGGCGCGATCGTTCCACGCCTGATAATTATCAGGATCGAGCGCCAACGCACTCTGAAAAGATTTTACCGCTGCTTCATAGTCCCCCAACCGCCCTAGCGCACTGCCTCGGTTGTGCCATGCCTCTGGTAAATTAGCATTGATTTTTAACGCCTTATCCCAAGAAGCGATCGCTTGGTTATATTCTCCTGCACTAACCTGTTTTAAACCAAGGTTGAACCAGCCTTCGATCACCTCTAGACTCGATGCTTCTAGTTGCTGGATTGCTCCATCATTGGGTAGAATCTCACCCTGTTGGTCTAATTCTGCTTTCAATCCATCTGTCGATTCAACGATAGAGGAAGTTGCTGCTGCTGGAGACTGATCATCTAGCTCATCTTGATCCTCTAACTCATCTAGCTCAAATTCAAACTCGTCACCATAACTACTAACTGGTTCGGCATCATCTGATTCCAGGTCTAAATCCAAACTAAGATCTAACTTAATCTCATCCTTAATCTCATTAGTGTTACCAGCATAGCTATTAGCAGAAAGATTATTAGCAGATTTGCTGCTAGCAGTTTCTAGATTGGCTTGGTTAATTTCAGCTTCTAGCGCCTCCGTTTCTGGTGCTGTATCTATGCTAGCTGTCTCATCGCTAGCTGCCATCTCATTAGCGATCCTCTCCACTGACGAGCCATTAGGTAGGTCAATAGGAGCTTCAGACTCGATATCTAGATCTAAATCTACCTCTGCTGCTGGCTCTTTAGCAAGCTCACTAAAATCATCTGGCAATCTGGCGGACAATTCTTGTTCAGATTCTATCTGCCCATTGCTGGGAGCTAAATCTGTGCCAGTATATTCCCAGATCTCAGCAGGAGTATTGCCAAATAATAATTCTCTGCCAATCCGATGGGAAGCTGCGCCAATTTGACTGACTTCAGGTGCAGCTTGAGTAAGCTCTCCTAAACGAATCATCATCGTTCCTAGGGAGCGTTTAGACTCAAGGGGTAACTTCGATAACTTATCTCGCAGACGCTCTAGCCACAGAATCCAGTCAGCTTGTTGTCCGCGATCGCCTAACTGGTTAAAAAATTTAATAATACGGCGATCGTGCCAACCATGAGTAATCCCTTCTAAAAGCTGATTGAACAGGAATTCATAGTCAGCATCCGATAACCCATTAGTCGGCACCGAGGAAATTACTTCAGGCATTGGTGTATCTTGAGAAGGCTGATGTGAGTTGGATTTAGAATTTGACTGTTTTGTATCTTGCTTGGCTTGCCCAATGGTGTGACTCATG
>JBEANW010000334.1:0-3208 GCA_041165225.1 Cyanobacteriota bacterium
TACATTGCTGCACCAGCGTAATCTAACTGATGCTGATAAAACCAAGCTTCCACGCGATCGCCAAATAAGTGTTCAACTAATTTTCTCGAAACGATATTGGTGTGAATCAAATGTTCAAAATCATCTAACGATAAATGATGTATTTGTAACCAAGCTTGAGTATCTTGAATATTACGAAGTCTTTGAGTCAGCCTAAAATTATCAGCCGCTTGTTGTATATCTTCTATATTAACGGTGATCCCTATTTCTGCCGCTTTATGCTCAATAACCTTACAGGTAACAACCCCTTCAAGAATAGTTGGAAGTTGGCACGATATTTTTAGGTGATCAAAAATATCTTCACGATTTATCTCAATCGATTTGTTCATAATGACTGATGTTGCAATTTTTAACTTGCTGTCTTCTATTCTTACTGTTGGTCAAGCATGATTAAATAGTTAATTTAAAATTTTTTAGACTTAATAGTTTTAATTTTGTCTATTCTAGACTAGTTAAAATGTACTAAAAGCTTCCCTTTTTGGGGCTTGAAGCCTGTCACCTGTTTAATACATGCAATATTTCATGTAACTATGATCACTATTTTCAGGCTCTAATTATCTCAATACTGTCTTCTTAAAAAGATTCACTTTTTAAGTTCCAATAAATATAGCGATCAATCAGATTTAACATTAAAAATATAGATTACCGAGGTTTAATTTAATCTAGGAGAATTTCATGTTTGAAATTACAAGTGCGGATATAGGAAATCTAGAAGATGCGGGAACGCTTGTAGCCGAGAGCAGCAGTAGTAGCCTTTCCGTAGATGACGGCGGAGACGATGATGTTATTTTCTCTGCCGACAGCGATAATTCTCTTGCTACTGGCGCAGGAAATGATGTCATAGGTGGCAGTGAAGGCAACGATACTCTTAGCGGGGAAGAGGGAAACGACATTGTCGCTGGCTTGGGCGGTAGTGACGATCTTAGAGGTGGAAAGGGCAACGATACTTTGACTGGTGGGGGCATTAGCTTTAGGGAGGATCGTCTTTACGTTACGGTAGATACCACTGGCATTGATACCTTAACTGGTGGAGAAGGGGATGACTTGTTTGTAATAGGTGGGGAATCTTCGGCAACTTCAGGAGAAGTAGTTGTTCATTATGATGAAGCTGGCAATAATGACTATGCTTTAATTACTGATTTCGACAATGCCCAAGATGAGATTAAGCTAGGTGGCTCAATAGATGACTATCGCCTTGGTTCATCCCCAAGCGATTTACCAGAAGGTACGGCAATATACCAAGAAAACGAGTTGGTTGCAATTATTCAAGGTAGTTCTGATCTTAGTCTGAGCGGCGACTATTTTAACTCCTAGGGTTGATCAACCGTAGAATGATTAGCGAAGGAAGCTATCTTCAAATAAATGTGTCAGCCAGCCAGCCTCACAACTTCTTCAGATTTATTATTTAAATTTGCAGAGGCAGCTAAACCAGTTAATTTAACTCTGAGTAAGGGGAGTAAGAAGGCTGGTTATGAGGCTGGTAAATTATTGTGCAATTTGAAGCGAGGAAACGCCGAACTTGTAAGGAGCCGTGGGCGCGGTTATCTCTCCCCCTTGTGAACCCCGTTGTGCCATGTTCCAGCCACTTGTTGAAATTAAAATACATATGAGTTTATGTATGAGTTTTATGAGCTTGAAAGACTAAAAACCACCATAAAATAGGACTGGAACAAAATTGTTACTGAAAAAAATAGTTTATAGCAATTCTCAGAACCATGAGGTACAGTTTCTTCCCCTTTTCCCTGTCTTGGTGCGCGTTCCCTTGCGTCTTTCGCCGACGCGGGGTCGCACCGCTTTTCCCTTTCCCCAAACAGAACCAAAGCATACTTCACAAACACGAGAACCGCTATAGTTGCTTTAATCAAAGTGGTGTTACTTTGTACTATATCGAATATTTTTATATTTTATGTCTAAAAATATAGGTATATTAAAATATTTTTTTTATCAAAAAACTGTGATAAAAACTATTGAACGAGCAATGTATCTTGCAACACATAGTTAAAAGTATATAGTCACAAAAATACTTTATTAGTGTTTATTGTGCAAATGCAAGGATCTATTGGTAAAATTTAGAGATAAATGTTCCAAATACTATTTTATTAAAAACTTGCTATTGTAAACTAATATTACACAAATCTTTTGAGTTGTAACATAGTAATATAATCGTTTTAATAGAAATCATTTAAATAAAAGTGATTAACTGCATAATTCAAGAATCACAGACCTAATAAAAAGTACAAAGTTCTGTTGCTTTGTTAAATTAGTTAGTGGAAAGTATCTAAGATCATGATAAGCAATTACTTGAACCGAAATGTTACTGAAATTAATACTTCAGAGCAGGAAAACGGTACATTACTATCACCATTTCAACGAAAGCTATTACTTAAAAATTTAGAAGAGGATTTGCGTCCTGAATTCCTGCGTCGGATTAGAATTATGTTGCTGGCAGATTCAGGACATTCTCAAGCAGAAATTTGCCAGACTCTAAACTGTTCTAATGAAACCGCAAGATATTGGATTTATACGGCACGAATCGGACAAGCTCATAATTGGCACGAACTATCTATTGGTAGACCAAAGAGGGTTAACGAAGAGTATCTAAATCGATTAGAAGAATTGGTCAATCAAAGTCCTCGAGATTGTGGCTACCCTTTTACTCGCTGGACAGCAAAATGGTTAAGTAAACATTTAGCAAAGGAGTTAAATATTGAAATAGGTGAGCGCCATATCAATCGACTGCTGAAAAAGATGGGATTATCTACTCGTCACAACACTTCGGAGATAGATAAACAAGATTATGGCGATCGCGGAGGGTTCCCAGAGGGAAATCGCCCTGGAATTGTGATTGGTAATCTTAGCCACACTTGTGAACCTACATCAGTGGACTTTGGACTATTTCCGATTGAAAAAGAATACTAAAATACTAAGTTAAATTTTACCTAGCCAAAGCGATGACTCTAGATATATCGTCTCCATCGACTCTAAAAGAAGATCTAGAACAAAAGCTCAAGCAAGCCATTGGGATCAAACTATCTTCTTCAGAACTAAACCTCTGTCTTAAGGAGGTTCAGATCGTTGAACCGAAACCAGGGAAACAGTTTTGGCAATCTTCAGCCTCGAACCCTGGAGTGTATATTGCGATCGCTGGAAAAGCCAGATTGCTCGATTA
>JBEANW010000335.1:0-5210 GCA_041165225.1 Cyanobacteriota bacterium
ATAAAGTCAATTGACAATTTTGCCAACCTGGCTGTCCTTCAAAGTGATTCCGTTCAAATGCAATCGGAGTTCAGGGTGATTATTTCAAAATAAACACGAGAAACGCTATAGCAGATTCCTAGTGAATTCTCAGCGGAATATCATTTTCCTTAGTCAAAATGATCTCGGTAGGTGAAAAAATTAAATCATCTGGGATTATTTTTTGGTGAGTAAAGATTAAGTCTATACTCACTAATAACTCATAGCCTGCAAAGGGGCTTCGCCTCAGCTATTAGCTATTAGCTTTTAAAGGATAAACCGAACAAGTTACATCAAGTTAAATATCAAGTTAAATAAAGGGATTAGTTATCTGTGACTGAGATTGCCACTAACCAGCCAACTACATCGAATAATCTGGATAATCCAGCTAGTAATCTAGATTACGATATCGAGTCGGCGGTACTATCGAGATATCAAGAAGGTGCGAGACAACAACAACCTAGTTTATGCTGTCCCACGGAATACGAGGGTAACTATACTGAAAATTTGCCAGCAGAAATTATTGCCAAAGACTATGGTTGTGGTGACCCTACCCGCTACGTCAACGAGGGAGAAACCGTAGTAGATTTAGGTTCAGGGGCAGGAAAAAACTGCTATATTTTGGCGCAAAAAGTAGGGAAATCAGGCAACATCATCGGTGTAGATTTTAATGATGAGATGCTGAACCTAGCGCGGAAATACCAAACAGAGATGGCGGATAAGCTGGGTTATGGCAACACGGAGTTTGTCAAAGGTAAAATTCAGGATTTAAAATTACCGTTAGATCAAGTAGAAACCTGGCTACAGAGCAATCCCATAACATCAGTAGACAAGATTGGGGCATATGAAGCAGAATGCGATCGCCTGAGACAGCAGCAGCCTTTAATTCCCGAAAACAGCGTGGATGTCGTAATTTCTAATTGTGTTCTCAATTTAGTGCGTCCCCAAGACAAACAACAGTTATTTGCAGAGATTTTTCGGGTCTTAAAACGGGGTGGTAGGGCAGTTATTTCTGATATTGTCTGTGATGAAGATCCCACACCCAAGATCATGAATGACCCTGATCTGTGGAGTGGTTGTATTGCAGGAGCATTCAGAGAAGATTTGTTCTTGAAAATGTTTGAAGAGGCAGGGTTTTATGGGGTAGAAATCCTCAAGCGAGAAGAGACTCCCTGGCAAGTAATTGACGGTGTTGAATTTCGCTCCATGACCGTCAGAGCCTACAAAGGAAAAGAAGGTATTTGTCTAGAAAGAAAGCAGTCCGTTGTTTATAAAGGCCCTTGGAAACAGGTAGTTGATGATGATGGTCATGTCTTCTGTCGGGGCGAAAGAATGGCAGTTTGTGACAAGACCTATAACATTATGACTAGTTGCTGTAGTCCTTATAGTGGAGATGTTATTGGCATTGAACCCTATGAGCAGATTGCTCTAGAAGAGGCAGCAGAATTTAACTGTAAGACTAAATCTGTGCGTCATGCCCGTGAAACCAAGGGTGCAGAATACAACCTGACGGAAACTAGTAGCGACGATTGTTGTTCTCCTGGAGAATGCTGTTGATCATCCGAAATCACCTATTTTTTAACTAACCTATACAACTAGGATTCAGTATATGTGGACTCTAGCTATTTTTGTGGCAACGGTTTTTTTAGCCTACGCCAACGGTGCCAACGATAATTTTAAAGGGGTGGCAACTCTCTTTGGGAGCAAAACTACTAATTACAAAGTTGCTATTTGGTGGGCGACGGCTACTACTGTTGCGGGTTCTCTCTGTTCGATAATTCTTGCTGATGCCCTGTTAAAGAGCTTTTCTGGTAAAGGACTAGTACCAGATGCGATCGCCGATACCAGTTCTTTCCATTTAGCAGTTGCTTTCGGCGCAGCGATGACGGTAATTCTGGCTACCATTACAGGGTTCCCGATTTCTACCACCCACGGGATCATCGGGGCTTTAACGGGGACAGGTTTAGCAGCAATAGGTACGGAATTAAACTTTGGGGCTTTGGGTAAGTCATTTTTTATTCCCTTGTTACTTAGTCCTCTACTGGCGATCGCCTTGGGAATAGGTATTTATGCACTGCTGCATTATGGTCGCACTGCCTTGGGAATTGAAAAAGCATGGTGTCTCTGTGTTGGTAGTAAGCAAGAATTAGTACCCATTGGTGGGGAAAAGTCATTTGCCCAAACCGCTGAAATTGCCATTGATACTATGGAAAACTGCAATCAGCAGTATGTTGGTAAATTCTGGGGCATTAATAGTCAAAAAATCGTGGATGGCTGTCACTTTTTGAGTGCGGGAGCGGTTAGTTTTGCTAGAGGATTAAATGATACCCCCAAAATTGTCGCTCTACTATTAACGGTAACGGCTTTTTCCATTAAAGGAGGAATGTTGGCGGTAGGCTTAGGCATGGCGACGGGTGGTTTATTAAATGCCCGTAAAGTAGCAATGACCATGAGCAACAAGATTACTACTCTTAACCCAGGTCAAGGTTTAGCAGCCAACTTAGTCACCAGCTTTTTAGTGATCTTTGCCAGTCGCCTAGGGGTTCCTGTGTCCACAACTCATGTGTCCGTCGGTTCTATATTTGGTGTTGGTGTTGTCTCGAAAACTGCTAACTTGGGAGTATTTTCCAAAGTTTTAAGCTCATGGGTGTTAACCCTGCCCATCGCCGCTATGATCAGCGGCATTATTTACCTCATATTGGGCTTCGCCCCAGTTATAAGCTATAAGCTCTAGGCTCTAAGCTTTTTAAAAATTTTTGGAGGACAAACTGAGAAATAAAGCGATCGCTGTATTAAGTTCTTATAGTAATTCTCGAATATAGCGAGAAACTTGGGTTGTGTTAGGGGTTAGGTAAATATAGGGTTACGAGGTTCTAGTTATTAGAATAGATCTTTTCATGTCTCCAGTTAATGCGCGAGAATTGGTATTACGATCCACATTTGGTGTTAGCCAAAATAAAAAACACTATCCATATTTCAAAGGTAAGCCTAGAAGCGAATAAGTACCTAAACAAAACGGACGGCTTTAATTAATGAGGTTGCCTCAGAAATCGCGCCCTCATTAATTACACACTTGACTTGCTCTTTTCCCCTTTTCCCTTAACTCCGAACTCCGAATTCCGAACTCCGAATTCCGAACTCCATGACCAAAACTTCTATGACCCCCTTTGCCCAGCAGATAAATCAACCGTTAACTAAAAATCAGATTACGGTCTTACAAATCAACCTGGGTCGTAAATGCAATCTTGCCTGTAACCATTGTCATGTGGAGGCTAGTCCGAAGCGCACGGAAGAATTATCCCCAGAAATATGTCAGCAGCTTATTGAGGTAATTAATCGTTTTCCGCAGATCCGCACTGTCGATCTGACGGGAGGTGCGCCAGAGATGAATTATGGTTTTCGTCCTCTAGTTGAAGCAGCTAAAGCCCAGGGAAAAGAAGTAATTGTTCGTTCTAACTTAACGATCTTTTTTGAACCAGGATTTGCCGATTTGCCTGAATATTTTGCCCGACATAAAGTACGTGTTACGGCTTCTCTGCCCTGCTATCTGGAGGACAATGTAGATCAACAAAGAGGCGCAGGAGTCTATAATAAGTCGATTCAGGCTATCCAACAGTTAAACCGCCTCGGTTATGGCGACGATCCTAATTTAGTGATCGATTTAGTCTACAATCCGCCATTGCCCACTACCAATAATTTCTCCTTAACTCCTAACCAGCAAAAACTAGAACAAGACTATAAAGCGTATTTAGCAGAACAGTTTCAGATTCAATTCAATAATTTATTTACCATTACCAATATTCCCATCGGCAGAACCAAACAGTTTTTACAACGCCGAGCAATTTATGATGATTACCTCCAGTTTTTAGCAGAGAACTATAATCCTGCTACCTTAACTAGCGTCATGTGTCGTCAGGAACTATCCATTGACTATCTGGGCAATGTCTACGACTGTGACTTTAACCAGATGGAAAACATTGTAGCTACCACTGCTAATGGCGATCGCCCTAAAGAACTAGCTCCGCGCACCAGCAAAGCTGATCGCCTAACGGTGGCAAAATTATTATCATTAAACAACCTAGATGTTATTCAAGAAATTAAAACGGCTAACTATTGCTATGGTTGCACCGCAGGGACAGGTTCTAGCTGTGGTGGCTCTTTGGTGTGATTAGATCTCAACAGGTGATAAATAGTTCGCCACTGGCTTCGATCAATACTTATTACTCCTGAACTTTTCCTAGCCTAAGCCATTCTATTTGGCGGCTCATCGATCAAGTTTAAATAATTCCGCCATTGGCTTGAATGGTCTGAGAAGTAACCCAACTACCTGCTTCGCTGACTAAAAAGGCGACAACACGGGCAACATCACTAGGTTCTCCCAGACGCCCGAGAGGCGTAAATAATTTTAATTCTTCTAAGGTAGGAGTTGATAATGCTAAACCATCTGTGGCGGTTACTCCAGGGGAGACATTATTCACGGTGATGCCTCTGGAGCCTAATTCTTTGGAGAGAGAAATTGCAAAGAGTTCTGATGCTCCTTTGCTCCCGACATATAAACCCCCCGCAGGCATGGGATTTTTCGTACCACTGGTACTAATATTGACAATGCGACCACCATCATTGATGTATTTAGCAGCCTGCTGCATCACGAAAAAAGCACCTTTAGTATTGAGGCTGAAGATATGATCAAATTCGGCTTCAGTAATTTCGGCATGAGGCTTGAAAAAACCTAGACCCGCATTGTTCACCACAATATCGATCTGACCAAAGTGTTCTTTGGTAATGGTAAAAAGAGCTTCAATCTCAGCCACTTGGGACATATCCCCTTGTACAGCGATCGCCTGACCACCTGCTTGATGGATAGTTGCCACCACTTGTTCCGCTTTGGTAATTTGATTCGCATAGTTGACGACCACCGTTGCTTTCGCTTTTCCTAGGAGTTCGGCGATCGCTCTACCGATACCTCTAGAAGCGCCTGTGATAATTGCTACTTTTCCTTGAAGATTCATAGTATTAGTTTTCTAAATTGCAGTTTATTTAAATTTCAAGTCAATATCGCCAAAAATGCGATCGCACTAAAACTACAGCAGCAGTTAGGGATTACCAGAAGAGTAATCTTGGCGATCGCAAATTTAATGAATCGTACTCTAATTGACCCAAGCTCTAACTTTTGGTAGAACTTAGAGCTTTTG
>JBEANW010000336.1:0-4053 GCA_041165225.1 Cyanobacteriota bacterium
TGAGCATGAAATAGCCCTGCGCTAGTCGCTAGTTCCTGTATGCCGTAGCTGATAATTCAAACTCATCAACTTAAGCCAGAGGGCAGGATTTTGCTTTTCCAACCAAGGTTGAGACTGCTTCAGTAGACCAGGAAACCAGCTTGCCATGAGTAGATTTCTGAGGGCATCAAAATTGAAAGACCAGTACGAACCCAACCAGCGCAGCATATCTTTACTGCCAGCCATTTCCAGAATCCAAACTAACAAAGCAGGATTTTTACGGGCAGCAATTAGGGCTAATCGCGTAAAAGTAATCCAATCGGTACGATCTTTAATAAAGGTGTCGGCAACTTCAGGGGGTTCATCTGCTAGCAAGCCAAAGAAGGTATTTAACATCGAGTTAATTCTCTGGGGGGGAAGGGTTTTGCCCGTCGGCACCATCATGCCTTTGGAGAACAGCCAAGTGACAGAAATATTACTTTGATAGGCTCGAATTTGGTTCAGATGTTTCGCCGAGAGTAAATCGTGCTGCAAAGCAGTATTAAGCAGCGTAGTTAGCCGCTCTAGATTACGCACCAAAGAACCAAAACCAGTAAAGATTAACGGTGACTGGAGAGAAGCAGCATCTCCGATCGCCACCAAACGATCAAATGCCACAGTGCGATCGCGATCGCTAGTGCTGAAATGCCCTGGAATATAGCCAAAAGTTGGTTTTTTCCAAACTAATTTTTCTAGGTCGCAACGACGATATTCTGGCAAAATCGTAAAAAAGTCTTCATACATTTCTAGTAACGAGCCAGGATTAGCTGGATGTACCTGATGGTAATGAAATAGATAGAAGGTCAATTCTCCATTATCTGCGGGAAATAATTCCCAAATTAACTGTCTACCTCTAGATATATCACCATGAGAATTGAGGACATCTCCATAATCTTGATCCCAAACTTCAGGGGCAAAACCACTCTCAATTACTGCCCCTACGGTGGGGCAAACACTATCAAAAGCACGTCCTCCATTAAGTTGCCAAGCAATGGGGGAGGCTGTTCCCATCGCATCTATAAGTAACCTAGCACTTGCCTCTTTGCTGGTTTTAGTTGGTAGATGAGTTAGTTTAACCGTCACCTCGGTATCTGAAACGTCACCTCGCAAAAATTCTGTTTCGTCCCAGATTTCCCCCCCCGACTGACGTAGTTTGTCGCCACAAAAACGGAGCAGTTTTTCCGCATCGATCGCCACATTCAGTACTTTAGGAGTATGTAAGACTGCCGCTTTAAGATGGGGTGGGTTATGGGCATCAAAAAACTTACTAAAACCGTCTACATATTCCGCAGCGATAACCGACTCAAACTCTTCGGGAGTAAACAAACCTAAATTAATCAAACTCTGAAACTCGTCACGAGAAATATTCCATTCTCGATTCATTCTGCCAAAGGGTAGTCTTTCCACCAGCAACACTTTGTAGCCTTTTAGTGCCATTACCGCAGCATGAATGACTCCTAATGCCCCACCAAGATAAATTAAATCGAAATTCTGCTGTTTACTAGAGCCTGTATTACCTTTAAAGATCACTTCTTGGGGTTGCTGGGGATGCTTCACACTCTCTCTCCAGCGTTTTTCCCACCAATACACCCGATTTAGATCGTATTCCCCATTCGGCATCTTCTGGAAGAAATGCACTGTTTGAGGATAATCTGCTTCTAAAGCTGCAAAAATTGACTGTTGCGATAAATCAACTTCAGGCGGAGCGGGATAATTTGGGGGATATGCAGCCTGGATTGCGAGAATTAGCTGCCGCTTAATTTGCTTTGCCTGAGAGTTACTCCCCCCCCACTGAAACATCTTCAGATAAGTAGTGCGCTGTAGCTGCCAGACAAATATTGACACTTCATTACCAGGATCATTCGGTTCACCAAATTCAATCCTAATCCCATCGGGAGTCTTAACTTTGTTGCCCGATAACGGCTGCCACGTATTTTGTAACCAGTCTTTTACTCCTGAGATATCGGGAGTAGGTACTTCTAAATAGACTAACTCTTTCATCGTTACAGTAGATATCAATATATATTTGGGAAGTTTAAAACCGTGGGCAAATAGAATAGCATTGAGTTAACCTAGGATGGCTATTGATTTTCCCTAGTGTTCACTTTTAAAATTCTAGAGCAAAATCGATAATTAATACATAGTTACTATTATTATTGACAACTCCTTAACTCCATGATGGATGATTTTATTCCCACCAACACGGAAAAGAAATCGGCACTCAAGAATAGTGTCGTCAATGAAGAAGTCATCGCCTCGGCGATCGCAAGTGTAGTACAGATGGCTCGACAGCAACAACAGTCTTTAGAGCAGTTGACCGAGAGCATCCTACGAGATGATCGAGTCCTTGATCCAGAACGTCGCAAGTGGTTGAGTCAAATGATTATTCAAGCTTGGAATATCTTACCCTTGCAAGAAGATAATAACGTGTAATGCTGGCTCCAAATATTTATTTTACGTCTGGTGTGAATTAGCTAGTTGCTTCTAAAATGAAGCTTTTTAATTCAAACAAGGCGTATTTTTTTATTTTGATTCTGTAAAAACTTGAACTCCACCATTGGGATTAAGTAAAAGGCGAATTGTCGATGATTGAGACGGGGTAAGGGGAGCAATAAATGGTTCTCCGTTAACGGGAATATTGGTTTGACTCAGATAAAGTTGAGCAGCTTTCCCCAAAGGAACTACTCGTTTGATTGAACCGTCGCGATCGAGCAATAAGCGATATTCTAGACTCTGGCTGAGATCCCCTGGGGGTTGCCATTTATCCTCAAAATAAGCGGTAACTGCTTCTATTTGATTCGGCTGTTTGGCTGCTATCCTGGCAGTTGGTTTAACCAAGGAGCTATCTTTTGTTTCTACTGTTCTTTCTATTCCTTCTATTTCTACATCAGCCTTCTCTTGGCTTTGATTACGGGAGGTTATTTTAGCTTGCGGAGCAGTTATGGAAGCGGGTATTTTAGCTAAAATTGTGGTTTCTGTCTTGGCTGTTTGGGGACTTCTGCTTGCTGATTTTGCTCCTGGATTACTACTGATTTTTGCCTTTGTTGAGGTGTCAAATCCTGACTGACGAGCCACGTCGGATAATTCATAATCAGCGGGATCTGGTATATCTGGCTTGGGTTTAGGGGTTTCGACGGCGGGTGGTGGCGGCAATCTTTTGGCAGAAGTTAGGGGTTCTTTTAGTTTCGGTGTAGAAACTGATTGCTGACGCGGATCTGGTGCTGGGGGTGGGGTAATTTCATTTAATTCGGGAATTTTACCTTGGGATTGAGAGGTATCAGTAGCAATATTTTGCTGTGGCTGGGGTTTGAAGACAGTCACCATAGAGATCGCCAAGATCGCGATCGCGGCAATTCCTCCCCCAAGAGGGATAATTTCTCGCCAAGATCGTGACGGCTTAACCTCAGACAGAGCCAGAATTTTAGCTTGATAGGCTTCTAATGCTGCAACTAAGTCAAATAGCTGAACTGTACCTAGTTTGATACTAAAGCGATCGCTATCATGAGTTAAAGAGCCAAAGAATAGTTCATGATGCATGAATCCTTGGGGAGTTAAATAAGGTATTTGTTCGCCAAATCTAGTTGTTAGCGGGGGAGTTATCTGAATGTTTTCTGCCAGATTTTTTGCCTGAAAAGAACTCTGTAACTGTATTTGAATATAGTGATTGATGGCGATCTGAAGTTGGAGTAAGTCTTGCTGATCTCCCTGAATTGTGATCTGTTTGGTAGTTGCTTGCCGTGGATCATCAAACCTCAATTCAAACTGAAATTGCTTTGCAGGTTCTGCACTTTGCCGATGAGGAAGAGGGGATTTTTGCTCTGTGACTTCTAAAGTACAGGTGGGTGGCGTGAAGCGATGGATCTTAGGAGACATTAGTAAATCTGTATACTATTTGGGGTTATAGCGTTTCTCGTATTTGTGAGATACACCTTCGTTTTGTTTGGGAAAGGGGAAAGGGAAAAGGGAAAAGGGAAAAAGCAGTACCTCATGGTTCTGAGAATTGCTACATAAGCTATTTTTTAAGATTTAATCTGA
>JBEANW010000337.1:0-7145 GCA_041165225.1 Cyanobacteriota bacterium
CGACTTACATAGGTGGAGCGATCGCCATAGTTGAAATCTCAGCCTATGCCGATGATTATTTGTAGCGAAGAACTAGTGTAAATCTTGCTATTGCTGGATTTTTGCTATTCTACCATCTCCACAAAAGGCAAAAAACATCTGTACTTAACCAATCTCTGCACCGTTCTTTTGGATTTTCCCAGTTTTTCTGCTGCCTCCTTTAACCTTTTGCCATAGGTAGCGCGATCGCATGGCTCAAGTAAAGTCTGAATCATCTCCAGTTTTAGCTGTGCTTCTTCATCTTTAACTGCCACATTTTTGCTGTTGCTGCTCCAGCTTACTGTTGATCTGTGCTGATATTCCTAAGAAACCTGAACTATAAAGCCGTTGAAACTCTTGAACAAAATGCTGCGATACATTGGCGTTGTTAATTCCAATTACCGCCTCGTCGTGTTGGGAGTTAGCTGCCTCTGACCAGTTGTGTGAGCCAGAAATTATAGTTGCATCATCAATTACCGCAAATTTATGGTGGAGTTTGTCTCCCGAATTTACTTGAGCGATGCCAACGGTAGTCAAGGGATTGAGCCACGGATGATTATTGGCTTCAGGTTGACAATGGGAATACAAAGTAACTCCCAGCATATCCAACATTTCGCTGTAATAACGATGAGCAAAACCAGGGTCGAAGATTCCTTTAATGGCAATTCCCTGTTCCTGTTTATGTTGGAGGATATCCGCTAATTCTTGTTCGCTAAAGACAAATAAAGCTAAGTCCACTGATTTTGTAGCGCTGTCAATGGTTTTACCAATTAAACCATTAGTACTATGACTCCAAGTTTGCTCGGACGAGGTGGGAGAAAACTGGATGGTAATTTGAGTATCTTGCCAACTGAAAGATTGTGGCGATCGCCAAGGTTTAGCTAAAGCAAATTTCGGGTTAATCCCTAACTCAGGCATCCCCCACATATAGTTAAATTCTTCCCTGAATAAGTTAGCTACTTGAGGATTTTGAATGCGTAACAGATGATTAACATTACCCCTAGTTTCTGGATTGCTAAAATCTCCATGAATATCACTCAAAGTATAGTTAGTCGAGCCAGCCAGCACTGTTTCATGGTCAACCACTATAAATTTATGATGCATTAAACCACTTCCTTTTGAGCCATCAGCCGTATCATCAATCACTTTGACTCCTGCCTGCTGAAGAATAGTTAAAGCATCTCTTTGGGCAATCTCAGTGGGACTTAACTCTTGGTCTTGATTCAGATCAACTAGTTGAACTAGCTCCTCATATTTTTGGCGATCGCGTTGATCTAATTGGTTAATTTCCGCAGCACTCAAATTAATAAAAGAGCGACTATAGTCATTATCTACAATTACTCTCACTGTCACTCCGTCAAGCTGCTTTTTAGCCAAGGCTTGAGCAATTAAGGGTAGATTCAATTCATATACTGCCAGGTCAATGGAAGACTTGGCGCTAGCAATTTCTTTGATAATTATTGCTTCTAGATTATCCCCTGGACGCTCAATTTTACGATAAGGATCGACATAAGTTTGAGTCTTAGTTTCTCGATGATTAAAATAAGCCTGAATAAATTTATCTTGAGGAAGACTATTTACTTTGTCAGTATCTTTAGAGCAGGCTACAAGTAACAAACAGCAAGAAACTATTCTAGTTAGGCGATACATACTAATTACCAGGATCCTGCCATTAAAATAAACTGCTCCAGCATAGGACAACAGCCTCAAAATCAACTAGTCTACGATCAGCAAAATCATCTCTTTTGACAGTCCTGACACTCAGCTGTCGGGGTGATAAGATACCTGAAGTCCAAACTTACCCTTGGTTCTTGTACCCTCGTTAAGTCACCTAGAATTCCCGTAGATAAGTAGATAACTTATATATCAAAACTAATATGTCAAATATCTCCAAGCTGAATATTATTCGCCGTAGTACGCATTATTTGTTATTTCTGCTGCTGTTAATCGGATTACCTGGCAAGGTACAAGCACAGCCAGCAGTAGATTCTTCAGCAACTAAAGAACAGATTCAACCAGATAGCCCTTCTGCAAACCAGTCCGCCAGCATCTTCAGTATTGAAGGTGGAAAGAGGCTCATGATGGAGGCAGATCAAGCTATTGAGGCACAGCAATATGACCTAGCCGTCGAAAAGTTACAGAATGCAAGACAGGTTTATAATCAGCTATCCAACTTCTATCTCCAGTTATTTAACAGCTTTACGGGATTAGATAATACCGCTGCGGAAGCACATCGTAAAAAAGCCTTGGATACCAGCTTAGAAAGAGATCGAGCGACTTACCAGTTAGCCTTAGTCCATCGCGCACAAAACAAGCCAGAACTTGCTATTCCTCTGCTGATTCAAATCATTACTTCTCAAAGTCCTGGGATTGGATTGGGCAAAAAAGCCTATGAACAGTTGGTAGAAATCGGCTTTGTCGATACTCCCTATACGCCTCCCAAGCCAGGAGAAGTGAAATCTCCCCCAGGGCAAGTAGTGCCTACTCCTGATGCTCAACCGAGCAGTCAACCAAGCAGTCAACCGACCGCTCCTGAAGTTCCAGCTACTGCTCCTACTCCTTAATTGTTTGGACAATTCTAGGCATTTTCTCTACAAGAGTCAGGTATTTTTGCCTAGAATAAATGTAAAATAGTTACTCTTAGCAAAATAGTTGGCCAATTTAAAAGAAGTCATAATTTCAGACTCAGAGAATTCCATCAAACTCAACCACATAAAGATGATTAGTCCAGAAGAAGTACAAACCATGATTCAAGAGCGGCTAACCAATGCCGAGGTCAAAGTTGTTGGCGATGGACAGCATTTTGAAGCTATTATCATTTCCCCAGATTTTGCGGGTCAAACCAAAGTTAAACAACATCAGATCGTCTATGGAGCATTGCAATCAGAGCTAGCATCAGAAACTATCCATGCTTTATCTCTTAAAACTTACACTCCTGAAGCTTGGCAAGCTAACAACTAATAACTATTAACTAACAACTTTTAAGATATGACCCCCGAAGTAAAGACAAAAATCGAACAGTTGCTTAAGCAAAACAAAATTATGGTCTTCATGAAAGGATCAAAATTAATGCCTCAGTGTGGTTTTTCCAACAATGTGGTGCAGATCCTCAACACCTTGGGTGTTCCCTATGAAACCGTGGATATTTTAGCCGATTCTGATGTCAGACAAGGCATCAAAGAATATTCTAACTGGCCTACAATTCCGCAAATCTATCTGAATGGAGAATTTGTTGGTGGTTCAGATATTGTGATCGAACTATATCAGAGTGGAGAATTACAGCAAATGGTAGAAGTTGCTTTGGCTTCTTAAGCGTCAGTCATTTTTGACTAGTCCGTCAAAGACTTCAACTAGGCGAGTTGATAGATATCAGTTCGCCCTGTTTATCTATGAAAATAGAACTCTTTTCCCAATCTTCGTAGTTCAATGAGTGGGTAACATCAGTCACTGATAATAGTCAGGATCAACTTCCATTTGAGTCTGAGGAGCAGCTAGTTCAAAATTGGAGGGATCGCGCAAAAATTTGAGAGACTGTTCTTCTAGACGATGAATCAGGTATTGTTCTACAAGATTACTGTTACGCAGGCAAGCAATATAGCCATCTAAATACAGCCTGATCTCCTCAAAGCTGTAACGCCTGCGCCATAGATTGACCATGCCGTCAGTAATTGTTTGATAGTGTCTAATCGCTTGGGGGTCTTGGAGAATCATAAATCTAATTAGGCTGTCCTACCCAGGTATTAGCCGAAATGGAACTGTTGTTAAGTTTTTTGTCTTTGTATATTTTACACTTTTTGACAAGTCAGTTCATAACTATAAAATATAATATTTGCTAAATATGTAAGAATTTCTTTAACATCCCAAAGCAAATCATCAGGGTTGCTGCGCCGTAACCTTCGCTACAAAATCCCTCTGTAGCCTCTGATAGTCTTATCTTTATAAGAATTTTCCTAGGCTTAAATGAGGCAAAAGTGGTTTCAGGACATATTTTGATAGTTGAAAGTAATCCTCACTTGCGATCGCTACTGGGTTGGCATCTGCAACAAGCGGGTTATACAGTCAGCCAATCTGCTAGTTTGCAACAAGGTCAAGATGCTTTTTATCGACATCAACCAACGTTAGTAATTCTCGATTCGGATTTACCTGATGGAGATGGATTAGAGTTGTCTCATTGGCTATATCAACAGCAGGATTCCTTAATCTTGTTACTTTCGGCTCGCACGGGAGAGCAAGATGTCGTTAAAGGTTTAAAAACTGGTGCTGATGATTATTTGACCAAGCCATTTGGGATGCAGGAATTCTTGGCGCGAGTTGAAGCTTTAATTCGCAGACGACGTTCTGCTGGTACTGCTCCCCTGTCAATGGAATGTAAGGATCTGAAGATTGACTTAGCCCAACGACGAGTACAGTTGAAAGGCAGTTTTATTGAATTAACTCCTCAAGAGTTCAGTCTTCTATATGTTTTAGCTCAAGCAGAAGGGAATCCCCTCAGCCGCGCCGAGTTATTGCAACGAGCTTGGCCTGAAGCGATCGACAATCCTCGCACAGTAGATACCCATGTTTTATCTTTGCGTAAAAAAATCGAGCTAAATCCTAGACAGCCTAGCATTATTCAGACAGTACGGAACATTGGTTATCGTTTTAATCCTGAGTTAATTGAAACGGACGATGATTCTGTAACCCCCGTTAATTTGGCTGTTAGTAGTCAGCCTCATTTAAGCCCCGTATCCCATCGTCTTTAGGATTTGACCTTAAACCCCTTTTGACAGATTTCAAAGCCAGTCTGCTGCTTGTTGTGACCGTAGTTGAAGTATTGTTTGACTAACTGTTTGCCAATTAGCTTTTGTTCCAGGCAGATCTGCTAAGATGTTTCCCTGGTTAAGGAGTAGTAATCGATCGCCAAAATCTTGGATTAATTCTAATTGATGGCTAACCATCATAATTGTGAGGTTTTGCTCTTGGTTGAGTTTTTTTAATACCTGCAATAAATAGTTTGCTGTGCCGACATCTAAAGCTGATGTTGGTTCATCTAATAAGATTACTTGTGGTTTCATCATTAAAGCACGAGCGATCGCCAATAGCTGTCTTTGTCCTAGGGATAGTTGCAATTCCGTTTTCCCTAGCCATTCTGAAGGAATACGCAGCAGATCAATCCAAATATCAACTTGAGCGCGAATTTCCAACTCTGGTAACCGCTTTAGCTGTAGGGGATAAACTAAAGCATCCATTACCTTCATCCCTAATAGTTTTGGTTCTTGAGGTGCTAACACTAACCGACGACGCAATTCTACGGGAGTGTACTGCTCAACGGGCAGTTCTTCAAGGTAAATTTTTCCCTGGCTAGGAGAAACGAGACCATTTAACAATCTCAATAAGGAAGTTTTCCCAGAACCCGATGCCCCAACAATGCCAACGATTTCTCCAGGTTGAACTGCAAAAGAAAGATCTCGCAACAGCAAATCCATGCCTACATTAGCCTGAAGACTAACTTGCTCTAGGCGCAACAGCGGGGTTGAAGGGCGATCGTCGCTCATACATTATGTTAGGTGGAATATAAACAGGTACATCATGATCCAAATCTATGTCCAGCATAGTCTAAATCCTTAAGTTAAGATTTAGCGGAGTAAACTCCGATGCTACTGTTTTATCGTGTAATTAAATTCCTGTCCAACTTTGCAACTTCTTTAAGTTAGGATGTAAATCCCAAGCTAGATCAAGTACCGAGCAGATACCCTGTGACCCAACCACCATTGCCAGAGGAGTAATATTTTGAAGCTGACAAAACTTGTAAACTGGTTTTCCAACGAAGATCCTGAAAAAAACAAGCTCACAGAACAGCCACCAGAACAAACAGAGGCAAAGTGGGCGAAAATGCAGTTGAAAATCGAAAAACTAGATCAGGATCTACAAAAATCTCACAAAGAACTAGCCCAAACCAAAGCCCAGTTACAAATTAATCAGGGTTTTCAAATCGAGCTAGGAGAAACCCAACTTAAACTACAACAAACCGAAGCCCAATTGCAACGGCATAAAAAAGATCTGTTTGAACAGCAAAAGCAGTTGAACATTGCCCAAGATCAGTACCAAACGACCCAGGAAACTTTGGCAGAAATAACTGAACAAAAAAATTGGCTGATTCAGCTCAAAACTCCAGTGCAAATTGTTGATATTAAAAAGACTTTACCCAAACAAGATTTTGAGACTTTGTGGGGTTTTGGTATTTTGAGTCCCACCATCGAAACTATCCTCACCACAGGAGCCATTTGTGTTCGAGGTTGGGTCTTGGGTAAAAAAGCGCAAGCCCAAACCATCAGAGTTCTCTATCAGGGAGAAACCTTGTTAGAAACGACCGTTAATCTGCGTCGTCCTGTAATAGCACAGCAGTATCCTGATATTCCCCTGGCTGGTGAAAGTGGTTTTGAGTTTTCTCTAGCCGTCACGGGAATTACCACCGAAATTGAACTAAACATTGAAGCCTCCTTAGCAGATCAAACCATCGTCTCTCTCTGTAATTTTCTCCTAAAACCTCAGACAATCGATTCAATTGAATCAAATGACACATAAAGTTCTTTTCTAAATTGGTTAGACTAAGGGCAAAATTATGTATGTGGGTATTATGGTAGTAGAGGAAATCTTAAGAAAAAATTACAAAAGCGCTTGAGCGTTTACAATAAAATCTAAGGTGTTCGGAGGAACAAAGTGTTCACAAGACTTGCACAGCAGCATCGCCGATTTGTTCAGGATTTAGTCATGACTCTTCAGGCTTTAGCGATCGTTCTGGAAAACCAAGGTTATTTAGCATCCTGCTATACCTGTGGTGGCGAAATGAACAGTGCTTCATTTATGGTTAGCTTAGGGGATGATCATCTTATTCGTTTCCTCGTCTCTGACTATGGCATTACCTGGACTGAAATGAGAGACGATCGCGAATTAATGAAATTGGAAGGGGCAGAGGCCATCAATCAGCTACAGGATTTGGCAGATTTGGTTAAACACCAATCTCAGTCGGCAACATCTTCTGCCACCAAATCAGGTTTTAACACAGCTTTGCAATCTATTTAGATAATTAGACTTCTTGCAGAAGTCTGGGAAAGGGGAAATAAGTTCTGTTCCCTAATTCCCTAATT
>JBEANW010000338.1:0-5536 GCA_041165225.1 Cyanobacteriota bacterium
CTCCCTCTGCCACAGAGACATTGCCGATAACCGTCGCATTATTGGCAACAAATGAAGCCAGCGATAAATTGGGAGCAGACCAGAAGAAATCATTAGGTTGAGCAGATTGAGCCATAAATTTAAGATAAGCTATCTAACGATATCTAGGTAATTCAAGTTAAAGCAGATTTAGGCGTGTTATAAGGAAACAGAACCAACTTTATATCCTATGGATTTAGTTTTACAATACCCCGTTTTTGGCCCCGAAATTATTTGCCCCCACTGCCGACAGATAATTCCTGCTCTCACCCTCACGGACACCTATCTGTGTAGCCGTCATGGTGCTTTTGAGGCTGATCCTAAAATTGAGGAATTGGTTCATCTGCCTTCTGGGAGAAGTTGGCGACAGTGGCAAAATCAATGGTATCGTCAGCACACTCATCCTGACGGGATTCGCTTTGAGATTCACGAAGCTCTAGATGCTCTATATACCGAAGGTTATCGTGCCACGAAGGTGATTATTGCCGTCCGTTATCGAGATCTAGTTAGCTCCTATTTAGGGCGCAGTCATCCTTGGCGGGAAAGTCCAGAGTTCAAATCTCCCAAGCTTTACGGGCTACCCATCAGCTTTAGTTCTGAAACGGATGCCGAACCTTATTGGGAAATCATTAACTTTACCCTCGAAAAAGAACCAGGAGTGCCTCGTCACTATCCCTATCGTTTTTTGTTTGAATAACCCAAATGCATCACACTTCGATTCGGACTGCCAATATTCACCAGGCGATCGCTTTTTATGAACAGCTAGGTTTTACCGTCCAGGAACGTTTCACTACAGGCTATACCCTAGCTTGCTGGATGACTGGACTGGGGGGGCGCATTGAATTGATCCAAATTCCTGAACCGAAAGCTGCACCCGACGCTTTTAGCGATGAACATTATGTGGGTTACTATCATCTGTCTTTCGATCTAACTGATGCTACTGCCGACTTAAGCACTTGGCTTACCGAACTAGAACAAAAGCTGAATGCCTTAAGTATCAATGAACCAGAACAGATTATACCCCTGAAGATTTTACTCCAGCCTGAACAACAGATGATTGGCGATCGCGTTTATGAAGTCGCCTTTATCGCTGATACTGATGGTTTACCCCTCGAATTCATCCGTGTGCTTAATTAAAGATTCAATAACATTATCATCATTAGTCAACCTAAAGATAATTAGAGGATTTTCCGCCAACCTAAGTCAAAATGCCTAGACTTTAGGTTAATGTCATTAATTATTGGAACAAGGTAAATTAAAGATCCCCTGAGTTGATCTGAATAATAAGGAGTTTTAATGCTAGAGCTATATCAATTTGAATTATCTCACTATTCCGAAAAAGTCCGTCTGGTCTTAGATTACAAACAGCTAGAATATCGCAAAATCGAAGTTACCCCTGGAGTAGGACAGATTGAACTGATGCAAAAATCAGGTAGTCGCCAAGTGCCAGTCCTCAAAGATGGCAGTACCTACGTTACTGATTCTACAGAAATTGCTTTATATTTAGAACGCAAGTATCCTGAACATCCCATCCTACCAACAAATTCCTTGGCAAAGGGACAATGTTTGCTCATGGAAGAATGGGCTGATGCTTCCCTGGGTGCTAAAGGGCGCAAAGCTTTTATTGGTGCTTTGAATCAAAATCAGAATTTTCGGACTTCTCTGTTGTCAGCCAACACCCCCGATATAGTTAAAAGCGCTGTGGGAGCAATTCCTGGAGCAGTTTTAGATGTACTGGGAACAGGAGTCGGCTTTGGTGGAGATGCGGTAAGAGCCGCCCAAAAAAGTTTAACTCAAGATTTAGAAGCTTTATGTCTGATCTTGCAGAATCAACCCTATTTAACAGGGGACACAGTAACCTTAGCGGATCTAGCGGTAGCGGGATTAAGTATCTATTTGAAGTTTCCCGCAGGCTCTTATCTGGATATTCCTGACCCCCTCAAAGGCAAAGGAATTCCTGGGTTAGCCGATAATATTACGTTTGAACCTTTCTTTGCTTGGCGCGATCGCCTTTATACAGATTTTCGTAAAGGTTCTAGTAATCCTCCTACCACAGGCAACAATAGCCCCACTTCCATCAGCATTGATTGAGTTTAACTAGAATTGGGATTTGGGGAGATCTAGATCAAGCCAATTTCTTTTAGGCGCTGAGTCAAAAACTCCCCTGCGGTAATATCAGCGAACTTTTTAGGATGTTGCTCATCAATGCAGTCGGGCAAACAGCTAAGATCCATTTCGGAGACTGGGTGCATGAAAAAGGGAATTGAATATCGAGGAGTATTCCACAATTCCTCTGGGGGATTAACTACCCGATGAATAGTTGACTTGAGTTTTTTGTTGGTGAGTCTTTCTAACATATCTCCCACATTGACTACTATCTGCTCAGGCAGTGCAGTAACAGAAATCCATTGACCGTCTTGACGGAGAATCTGTAAACCTGTGGTACTTGCTCCCATTAAGAGAGTAATGAGATTAATGTCACCGTGGGCTGCTGCTCTTACTGCATCCACGGGAATATCTTGAGGATTATTGAGAGGAAAATAGTGAATTGGGCGCAGAATACTGTTACCGAGTTTGACCTGACGATCAAAATAGTTTTCCTCCAGCTGGAGATAAAGGGCGATCGCTCTTAAGATTTGGATTCCTGCTGCTTCTAGGGTACGGTAGGCGGTAATGGTGGCGATCGCAAATTCTGGTACTTCTGAGGGAAAGATATTTGGGGGATAATTCAAACGAGTTAACGCTGCCCCAGCTATTTCTTGTCCCACATGATAAAACTCTTTGAGATCGCCGATGCTTCTGCCTTTGGCGTGTTCTTTTCCTTTGGCGGTATAGCCCCTTTGTCCTCCTATCCCTGGCACTTCATAAGTTAATTTGGTTGCTTCGGGGAGGGCGAAAAACTGCTGGACTGATTGGTAAAGATTTTCCGTCAGGGCATCGGATAGTCCATGATTTTTCACTGCCACAAAACCAATATTTTTAAACCCATCTCCCAGGGTTTGCACAAAGTTATCCTTGATCCGAGAGTTGTCTGAAGTAAAATCCAGGAGGTCTACGGCAGGAATTTCCTTAAAGAGAATATCGCTCATGAATCGTAATCTTGATAGCTAATAGCTAAAAACAATATCATACTCAATTCATGTTTCGTTTCCCATCAGCAATACTTTGAACGTGCCAAGGCAAAAAATATCTCTTATAGTGGATGAAATATTTTATACATCTATGTAACTAATTTAATTGCTAGCTATGGAAACTAAACTACAGGAACTGATTGGTCAGCCTAACGTTTGGCTATATGTCAACAGCAGTAGCGGGTGGGTCAAAAATGTCGAAATATTAGAGGTGGAGTCAGACACAGTAACTTTTCGCTATCAGCATGAATCTGTCGAGGAAGTGAAAGTCTGGGAAAAAACCACCAGGTTAGACAATATTTTGGAAATCGATCTGCGTGTGATTGCGGTGCCTAAATGTGAAGAGCAGATTCAGGATGTGAAGAACAAGTTGAGTCGCTTGCTGGAGCAAGAGTAGCTAATCTCCGTCAATTATATTTTTTAGATATGATCAATTGCCAGGTCAAGATTAACGTCGAAATTCATGAGAGTTTACGGCGTTTTTTGTTAGTCAGTGAAAATATCCTGTTGGAGATTTCTTTTCCTTGAGCAGCCCCCAAAACTGTAAGATCTAGGTTAAAGACTTGCAGTTCCCTCAAAGAAGGATAGATTTATGACTGTTGCCACCAACATTCCCGCTTTTTGCCAAGGGATTCAACATTTTAAAGATAGCTTGCCAGATTTTGACCAGTATAGTTCTCCCGCCATTCAAGAGGGACATACGGCGATCGCTTCCTCCACAGATCCCGCAGCGGTTTATCAAACTATGTTGGCGGCTGATGCACTGCGGTATTTAACCCTTCAAGTTACTGCGAGTAAACAGTCTGGACATCCTGGTGGTTTTGCTTCTATTGCAGAAGCGATCGCCTCCCTTGTAATGTTGGGTCATAAAAATATCATTACGGAGGTAGGACACCATGCCCCAGGCTTTTATAGCAACGTCTTTCTCGATACTTCCCTAGAGGCGATGGGGATTAATAATGTGCAAGAGATGGGCGATCGCTTTCGGGAAATGCATGGTTTGCTCGGTCATCTTTCAGGACAAATTCCTGGCTTATTGAACCCCGCAGGGCCTTTAGGACAAGGGCAACACTTCGCTATGGCAGGGGCAAAATTACATCCAGGAGTCCTATTTCCCGTAACGATTGGGGATGGTGGCTTAGGGGAACCCTATATCATGAGCAGCTTTGGTCACTTCAATACGGCATTTCCCCAGGTGACTAACTTCTTGCCCATTCTGGTATGGAATGGCTATTCCCAAGAACATCACAGCATGGTTTCCACGAAAACCAACGAGGAGATGATTAACTACTGGGCTGGGAACGGCTTTGGTTCAGTTATTCTGGTCAATGCGAAAGATTACGATGATAGTAATCAACCAGGAAACTATGTAGATAGCACTAAGTTTTCGACCGCAGGGAGAATGGCATTTACCCAAGCAGTGTTAGCAGGGACAGATCAAGCAGCTAAATCAGCCCTGAACGGTAAACTAACGGTCTTAATTGTCAAACAACTCAAAGGAGCAGGAGTCCATAAACGGGGCGCTCAGTCTCATAATCTTTATCCTGGGGATAGCTTAGACAAAGATTATATTGTGGCAGCCTTGAAAGAAAGAGCTTTAACCCCCGAAGCTTGGCAACTTGTCCGAAATAACTATGTGCGCTCCAATGGTGGTGCTGCGGTTAATACCGTTGTGACGGAACAAGAATATTCAGTTTGCGATCTAGGCAAGATTCCCCTGCAAGAATATAGCGTCGGTGGAGAGAAGCAAGTAGCCACCACAGCGATGGGAGCGATCGTTGGTTATGTGGGAAAACAAGACCCAGATTTTATTGTGGCAAATGCTGACGGCAATGCGGCATCAGGGATTAACAATATCAATACAGCATTAAAAATCATTCACCCCACCACCGACGAGATCTATTTCCAACAGCCTCAAGGACAAGTATATGAGCCTCTGAGTGAAGATGCTTGTGCAGGGTTAGCAGCAGCCCAGGCTTTATTTGGGGCGCGTACTTTGTGGTGTTCCTATGAATCCTTCGTCATTAACGGTTTACCCATCTGGCAAACTGTAACCCAAGCTATGACAGAATTGCGTCGTTCCACTCCCTCCACCATCACTTTGTTTACTGCTGGGGCATTAGAACAGGGGCGTAATGGCTGGACACATCAACGCCCTGAAGTAGAAAATTACTTTGCAGGGATGATGCGAAATGGTAATATCTTTCCTCTCTTTCCCTGTGATGCAAATAGTATCCAAGTTTGTTATGAATGGGCATTAGGCACAAAAAATAAGGGCATCACCATCACCGCCAGTAAATCGCCTCTAGAAATTCGCACTACCCTGGAACAAACCCGCGAGGGATTAGCTAAAGGCGGCATTGTCTTACAAGAAACCCCAGGCGATA
>JBEANW010000339.1:0-9648 GCA_041165225.1 Cyanobacteriota bacterium
TCGGCGATCGCCTGGGGCAAAATTCCCTCTGCACAACCTAAAACAAAGACATAAGAATAATTTGTACCTAATAAAGAAGTGGGACAATGGAGATCAATTCCGCCCCTCCCTGGTTGGGCAGGAATAGTTAATAAAGCTAGAATTTCACTTATTTCCTGACTAAATGCCTGTCTACTAAGATTTTGCCCTGCATAACTGCCTAATTCTTTTAATCCTGACTGTAGACGGTAGTAAGTTAAGATCTCTCGCCCCCAGGATTTAGCATTTTCTAATACATCCCAAGCGGACAAGATTTCGAGTAAACGATTAACCCAAAAATTTCTAGGATGACTAGCTTTAAAATCCAGCAAGCTTAAATCTATTCCCAATTCTTGCCAGGCTAGCAAACCTTGAGGATGGGTTTTTCTAGCTTGTTGCCACAGTTCAGGAGGGAGATACTTGGCTAAGGGATGAGACAGCAATTTAGCTGTCGCTTCAAAGGGAAAGTTGTCGCGCACAACCTCCCACAATAGCGTAATCCAAGCACCGAGACGAGTTTGCTGTAGGGGAATTTCATAGGATAACTGCACGGGTAAATTATATTCCCAGGCAAGATCCATCAGAGTCTCACCGTATAACTGCGCTTCTCTAGCCACCAAGACAATATCTTGAGTAGCAACCCCTTGAGACAGCAAAACCTTGACCTGAGTTAATACTCCCCGTACTTCCTGTTCTAAACTGGGAAAAACATTTAGCTTTACTGCCGATGACAAAGGCGATGTCTGTTTAAAACAATCTCTTAACTGATGATTAATTCCTCTAGTCTCTGTTGATTTATTCTCTAACAATTCCCATCCTTGAGACTGCAACCACCTAAGATGATTTTGAGGATACAACTCATCTAGGGGTAAAAGTAAAATACTGTCTTGCCCTGCGATCGCATTAATTAACGCCAGTTCATCTTTCCCAGGCGTAAAATAACCATAAAAGGTATAGGCTTTCTGGTAAGTAGCATCGATCATCGCCCCCTGCCAATATAACTCCGCTGCATCAATGCGCTGAACTTGTCTTAACTGATTTCGATAAGCAGTCGCTAGATTCCCCAACTGTTGAATTCTGGGATCTAAACTTGCTTGCAAGGTGGTGAGGTCAACCCCACTGCGAAATAAATCTTTGATGGTAGATAAAAAAGCTTTAGCTGTTCCTTCAGTATCCTGGGTATCCATCACCTCCCCCACGGCATTCTGTAACAAACGCCGACTTAATAGCGCTGATGCCACTCCTATCCCCCGACGACGAACCATATTTTGGGTCAGACTTTCTAAACTATAGTGTGGGACTTGAAGATAAGAGGCGATCGCTTTACTAGGGGTAATCACCTGAAACTTATACTCAGAAGATACAGTAAGAGTAACTTCAGGTAGAACGTATCTGCCCATATTTTTAAGCGATGAGGGGTAAGAGTACAAAAAGATCGTAGGAGAAAATTCGTGAATTGTCCTTACAATTTGCCTATTTTTCTATTTATACAGTCTTTTTGTAGCTTTCTGATTGGCGGGGTGGACAATTTGACCTAATATTTATATTGCCACCGCGTTACAGGATCGTGATTGTTCCTTGTTTCCGAGGTGGCTCTCTTTGCTTAGGATTTGATATTGATCAGTGTTCCCATAAGCAAGATAATGATGCTGGAAAACACTCCATAAAGAATCTTAATCCACTTACCATCGTTAACTAGTACAGCTTGACTAGTCTTGATCTCGTTAATTTCTTTTTTGATAGACTTAATATCTTCTTTAATCTCCGCAAAATCGCTAGAGAAAGTATTGAGTTTGTCTAAAACTTGTTGCAGTTCTTCAGTGTTGGTCATTTATTTTGATTGGTGATTGTTTTTGTTTCTAGAACAAATTTTCTTGTTCTTGCCTCATCATATTATTATTTGTCTGAAGATATTCAAAGGATAGGCAAGTTTTTCGTTAATTTCCTGCAAATTTGCCTATTTTTCAATTTATAAAGTTAATTAGAATGAATCCTCAACCTTCTTCCATAGTTAAATTAGCAACTTCTATTGTTGAAATAGAGCAGTGTTTTCCTATAATGTCGCAGTTGAGACCCCATCTTCTAGCAGATAATTTTACCCAGCTAGTGCAAACTCAAAGGTCGACTGGTTATCAGCTCGCTTATATTTATGATGACCAAGATGATCAAGTGGTAGGAGTTGCAGGATTCAATATTGCTACTAATCTGGCTTGGGGCAAATATCTTTATGTAGCAGATTTAATCGTGGATGAGAATAGGCGATCGCAAGGCTACGGTGAAATGCTATTTACTTGGCTAATCAAATACGCTCAAGATCATAATTGTCAACAGTTTCATCTCGATTCGGGAGTTCAAAGATTTGCCGCTCACAGTTTTTATTTCCGACACAAAATGAATATCTCCAGTCACCACTTCTCCCTCCAGCTTTAGTCAATCTTCTCCGTTACTGTCAAGGTTGTTCGTAGTTGATCAAAAACAGGTGGTTTTCTCATTTTAATTATCTTCGCAGGATTGCCCACGGCAGTAGCATAATCGGGAATATCTCTAATTACGACAGTTCCTGCACCGACAGTACACCACTTACCAATGCGGATCGAAGGAATAACCACCGCCCCCGCGCCAATATGAGTTCCTTCTCCCACTTTGACATGACCACACAAAGTTGCATGGGGCGATATATGAGCATAGTCACCAATCTCATTATCATGATCGATACTAGCTGCTGTATTAACTAATACGTGTCTACCTACTTTCGCTGCGGATTGGACGATCGCTCCTTGTAAAATCACTGTCCCCTCGCCGATAGTCGATTTAGCCGAGATAATCGCGGTGCCGTGGATCGCTTGACCATATTCGGCATTAGTCCTTAACATCAGGTCTAATTCTGCCCTTCTCTGGTTATCTCCGACGCTAATAATCAAAGGAGCATCTAATTTGGGAAATGTCTCCCCCTGCACTCTAATTCCCGAATCGATCGCCATAGTAGTCAATTTTGCCCCCAAGGGCAGATCATCAAATACCCCGATCACCTCTATCCCCAGGCTGTTGAGAATATCGGTAATAACCTTAGAATGACCACCCGCTCCGTATAGATACATATTGCTAATCAAGCTAATAAAATGCTACCTGAAATAATTTGAAAATATCTGTTAGTGAAAACTAAACTCCCCCTACTATTCCCAGTATTCCCTCTATTCCCACCACAAGATACATTCATATAATTAAAAATTATCGAGCAATTAAAGCATTATGCACAATTCACCTCAATCAAGACTTTAACCGCGCTTTAGTAATAAATATTGAAAAATAGGTAACTTAAATTATTAAAATTTAACATTTTTTGTGGTTTAATAAGATAGTAGTTGTATTTCATGGATATATTGTGCGTCTCTATCTAACTATTTAGATAACTAGTTTAGTCGTCTAAGAAACATATTTTGTCATAAACATCGCATATAAATCTCCATCATCATTTGTGACTAGTAGACTTCTTCAATAAATTTCGATTATTTAGATTAATTATTAGTAAGACCAATATGCAAGGATTACAGAATTTACAGAATAAAGCCGTAGTTGTTTCTCAAGTTCCCCAGTCTGTTCAACCCTCTCCATCTGCCAATAGCACTTACGATCTGGCAATTGTCGGCTCGGGCATATCCTGTGCTTATACTTTGATTCACTATCTTTCTTTGCTACAAGCCAAACTAACCACAACAGAGGCAAAAAAGAGTCAAAAAACAATTAAAGTGGCAGTTTTAGACAAGTCTGGAGAATTTTGGACAGGCATTCCCTATGGCAGCAGATCGGGACAGCAATCCCTAATCATTACTCCCCTCAAAGAATTTTTACCTCAGCCTGAGTGCGATCGCTTTACCGATTGGTTAAAAGCCAACTACGATTCTGTGGTTTCCAGTCTCCAAGCAAGACCAGGTAGCTTAAACGACGAGTGGCTCAAGTCTTATCAGTCGGCAATGAATCTCGGTAATTGGGATGACATTTTTGTACCGCGATATGTCTTTGGCTGGTATCTAAAAGAGCGCATAGAATGTTTGTTGCAGCAGGCAACAGCCCAAGGCTATTTGCAGTGCGAGTTAATTAAAGCCGATGTCTGTAATCTGCAAAAGCAGTCAGAAACCTACCAAATTGACACCACCGATGGTCATTCCTTGGTCGCTAGCAAAGTAGTTTTAGCGATCGGCAGTCCCCCCAACAAATCAGCTTTCTTAAGTCAATTAGAAGCTCTGGAGCGATCGCATTCTGGAAAAGAGATTTGCTGTATTGCTAACATGTACGAACCCTCTCAGAATGAGAATATTAAGCAAATTATCGAGAGTTTACAGGCTAATTCTGGGCAAGCAAAACAAGTCCTGATTATTGGGTCAAATGCTAGTGCGCTGGAAACTATCTACAGTCTAAATAACTTGCCAGGGGTAGCAAAATTAATCGACAAATTTGTGGTTATTTCTCCTAGTGGCACATTTCCCCATCGCATTACCGATAGTCCTGCATCTACAACCTATGTGGCTGAAAACTTAGACTTATTGGTACAGCAGGAAAACTTTACAGCCAAACAAATTTATGAAGCAGTGCAACAGGATGTGGAGGCAGCTTTAGCCAATGGTGAAACTATCAACGGTACTTATAGCATCCTTTCTCAAGGAGTAATTAAAGCCCTTAATCTCCTTAGTTATGCAGAGCAAAAGCAATTTGTGATTAAATATGGTGTAAAAATAGGTAAGTTTCAAAGACGCGCAGGGTCAGACTACCTCAATGTTGCGGACAAGCTGATATTTGAAGGCAAATTAGAATTTATTAGAGGTAAATTTATGCACACGATACCTCTAACAGAAAATCAGTTTGGGTTTGAATTTGTCACCCCCACTAGCAGCGAACCAGAAGCATTCACCTCTCCGATCCAAGTAATTATTAACTGTGCTGGATTCCAAGATTTAACTCAATCATCATCACCCCTAATCAATAACTTGATTGAACAGGGGATTTGTACTCCTAATGATTCTCATGGAGGCTTTGAGATGAATGAAAATTTTGAGGCGAACCAAAATTTATATCTCATGGGACCATTAGTTGCAGGAAACATTAATGACAAGTTGAAAGTGTGGCACGCTGAAAGTTGCGGTCGAATTTTCAACCTTTCCCATAACCTAGCCGAGGTATTATTATAGTTTTCGTCAATCTCCAGCCATGAACAAACTGTTTGCCCAAATGCCTAAAAAATATAAGGTGTCACTTATATCTCTTTTAGGCATACTGTCTGTTGCTAGTATCACTTGGAAGCCTATTGCCATCAATTATGGCAAGTGGCTAGCTGCGGGGGAAAGCGATCCGACAGGAGATCTATCGGTCTTACTGTCGGGGAGTAATATCCGTCTCAAAACCTTGATTGGGCTTTATGATCGCCAAAAAGTCCAGGGAATCTACTATGCAGCAGGAATAGATGAAACCGTCGAAGATTTGAACGAATACCACAATATCTTTGCTCAGTATGATCTGCCCAAGGAGGATTTATATTGTGGAGAATTAGTGGAAAGTACTTTTAATGAAGCCCAGGCATTTCAGCGGAAATTAGCCGAAATCAAGCATCCTGTGGATAAGATTGTTTTGGTATCCGATCGCTATCATTTGCGTCGTGGAGTGTGGAGCTTTAATAAGATACTGGGGGATGAAATCGAAGTTACCGCCTATTCCACTCCTAGTTCTCCAGAAATAGCTGATCTTGAGTGGTGGAAGCATCAATCCTCCCGCGAACAAGTAATTGGCGAGACTAAGAAAATGGGATTTTATTTCCTTTATTATGGTTTACTCAATCAGGGAAAATTAATTACCCATGGTGATGTCAACCAAGTAACGACAGGAACAGTCTCTAAGGGGGTTAATCGCCCTTGCCAGATTGTCCTACCTCAGTTAACTACAAAGAAGAAGTAGCTAATAGCTAAAAACCCATATTCCTAAACCTGTAAGCGTCAGGCATAGTATTCCAGCTATCCCCGCTAAAGGCTGTTGACTGATGCCTGTAAACCAATGATCTGAATGTTTATAGGTTAATAAGTTTGCTGAATCGATACAGGTTAAGCCCCAAATCCACCCTGCATGAAGCCCCAAAGCTAGATAGATTGTGTCGTTCGTCAATACTCTGGCGGCAACTAACACCATCCCCATAAGCCATAAGCCTGGTAATTGCGGCAAGGTTTGTTTCCTTTCCCAAACTAAATGCAGGGCAGCAAAAATAGTACTAGAGGCGATCGCCGCTAACCAAAGCGGATTATCAGCTAGCAGGGTGATAAATATGTAGCCACGAAATATCAGCTCTTCTACCAAACTAATTAGTAAACTCAAGCTCAAGATCGGCAACCATAAGGTCTGAATTTGCCTCAAGTGCTGCCAATGCCAAGTAACTAAATTCCCCGCCGATTCTAAGCTAAAAATGAGGATTAGACTCAAAAGACTAGCTCCTAATCCTAACAGGATAGACAGCAAGTTACTAAGGGAGAAGCTTAAACCAAGATCGGCAAAGGTAATCAATTCTACATTAACTTTCCAGATAATTATTCCAGGAGCAAGAATATAGAGAGAAGCTAACAGAATTAACTTTTGCTTTGGTATTAGAGGTGCTTTGGGCTGCCAGTTAATTAGTCGAGATACTAGGGCTGCAATGGGCAACCAGATAATAGTCCATACTCCAAGAAAGCCAAGAACATTAAACCACGATGCACTCATCAAATTAAGGTTAGATTAGATGATAGTACATCGCTACGATTTGAAGAGTCTAGGTTCATCAATAAAATACGCTACCAAACAACTAATTGTCTGCTGCACCATTCTCTTCACCATCAATTTGTTTAAGGTGAATATGCTTGTATCCTAGTTTAATTTCAAACTTGTCACCTTCTTTTAAACCCATTGCTTGAGTATAGGTAGAACCAATCACGATTTGACCATTTTTATGAACGCTAACTCGATAAGTAGGTTCACGACCACGACCATCTTTTGTACCTTCTGGATCTAATGGGACTCCTTTGGCTGCAAGAACTGCATCGTAAAAATCAGTAAGATTTACCCGCGTTTGATTATCCTTGGTAATGGTATAGTATCCACATTTTTTAGCGGTTTCACGTCTTGGTAAATGAGATAATTCCTTTACTTTTTGCAGTAAGGCTTTTCCTGTTAACGTTGCTGTAGCAGCTTCACTCATAATTAATCTCAGATTCTATCTAATTGTTGATGCCAAATATTTATGTACATTTTATTTGACATTAAATTGGCACTATTAAAAAATATACCGTTTATTCTCACTCTTGTCACAATTTTATGATGATAATTAGTTTTTTTTAATAATGTTCAGCTTTTTATTTTAGTTGATTGAGTCTAATGTTACAAATTACTGATTTTACTTCAAGAATATTTTAGAGGTTTCCATACCTTCAATCCCAGAACCTCAGTTCTTTTAAGTTACAATTACTAGAAAATACTCTATTTGAAATCTTGACTTTTGCCATTCAAAAATGTTAGAGACAAAATGAAAAATATCCAACTGTTTGGCAAACAACATATGTCAGGATATAAGCCAGGATAGCAATATTAAAACTGCTGGGTCGCTTTATTATATTCTTGAGACTTGATTATTTTGTGGCTGATTGAGGAAAAATAATCGAGGGATCTGGTTCATCTAAAATTATGCGCCAAAGAGACGAGAAAAAACGACGCCAGATTAATATCGAATTTTTCAGAAGTTTTACCCATTCTATTGCTCCGTTGTCCCATCTGAAGCAAAATATTACTTTTTTTGGCGATTGCAAACAATGATCTGAAAATTAGGTCTGCGTACTTACTATTTTCTTATATTTTAAAGTGTAAACCTAATTTAAGCAGTATTTTTTAGTAGCCTAAATGTCTTATAGTCACAAAACCATCTTGATCACAGGAGCTTCTAGTTCGGGAAAAAGTGAATTTGCCGAAATTTTGGCACAGCAAACCCAAAAATCTGTTACTTACATTGCTACGGCAAAAGTAGACGATCGCGATCGCGAATGGCAAGCCAGAATATTAAAACACCAGCAGAGAAGACCTGCAAACTGGAGTACCATCACCGTAAACACAGATTTATCATCATACCTAAAACAAGCCTCTGGATCAGACTGTTTATTGATTGATTCTTTAGGAACCTGGGTAGCCAACTTCATTGAATCTGAGCAGGTTGCATGGCAAGAGATCAGCGATCGCTTTTTATCTAGTCTAGAAGCCACAGCAGCCACCACGATCCTGGTAGGGGAAGAAACAGGATGGGGAGTAGTTCCAGCTTATCCGATGGGGAGACTATTTCGCGATCGCCTGGGCAATTTATCTCGTCGGGTGGGTAATGAAGCAGACACCACCTATTTAGTAGCAGGGGGACATGTCATCAATCTCAGTGTTTTGGGAGAACCCTTAAAAAAATATGGAATATAGTTGCCGATTTATTGTCTTTACTGAGTCTGGAACTATGATCATAAAGTAAGTAATTAATTAGTAGTCAGACATCACTGGATAACTTGGGTGCTGACGGATAGATATTTCCCAGATATTTTTAGACTAACTTTTATTTTTCACGTTTAGTTCTTGAATTTATAGTTAAACAAAGAGGGAAACAATATGGCATCGCCAACAGAAGTAAAAACCTATCTTGCTCATTGGTTTCAACTAGGGAAAAAGCTAGCTTGGCGTAATGGAGAAGCTGAACTACTACCACAAAAGGTTATTCAAGGCGATCGCTTTTCTTCGGAGTTTGAAGAGTGCTGGCAAAAAATTATGAGCGTCAACGGTCAAGACTGTTATCTCCTGGGAGGAGAAGCCACCATCCAAGAACTATTGACTCCCGCCTGGACAATCGACCAGTGTGCCAGATGTGCTATGCCTGTCCCAATGATCGAAATGGGAACTCAACCCCTCGATTGTGCCTGTAGCGACTTGGATAATTGGCCGAATACGGAACTACCAAATCCCCGTTCTCCTGTTAGTAGTCAAGCAAAGTTAAATAGTATTAGTGAGCGTCTGAAGACTAAATAGAAAGCACAAGCCAGAAAACTGATGGTTATTTTAACTGTCAGTGATCTTGATCGCACTTCTTTTGGGTACTCTAGGTAAGACTTGAGGCGAGGTCATTTGTACCTTGATTGACACCTATTTGTAAGTGCTAGCTTTACATGAAACTTCTATTATTAAAATCGTTATTACAACGTCGTGCCAGGGATGAAGGATTTACCCTACCGATGGTCATTGCCCTGGGGTTAATTATGCTGCTTTTAGGGGCAATAAGCATTACTACTGCTAATGAAGAAAATATCACAGCTATTACCCAGAATTCCAAATCTGATGCATTAGCGATCGCTGAAATCGGAGTGGCACGATACAGAGAATCATTAGACCGCAACCGAAGATTAGCCATAAATGACAATGATGCTTTAGGTCAGTGGGGATCGCTAACTGGAATTTGTAATAACAATACAAATGAGACGACGACTGCTGATGATTATTTCCCTTCATTAACTGTTAACGCTGCCAATCCGATTGCACTAGCGGAAGATGGTCAGATACTTAACAATGATGGCGACGATACTGATAGTTTCAATATTGGCT
>JBEANW010000340.1:0-6374 GCA_041165225.1 Cyanobacteriota bacterium
CTTAATCTCGTTGGCGATCATCAATCCTGGATGAGCTTGAATGATCTGCTAGATTCTTCGCTGGCTTATTGTCAAACTAGAGAACCTAAGTTGATTTTAGCTATACAACATCAGGCTCAGGATGTTTTGTTAGCCCTGGAGCAAACAAAAAATGATGACCGCCAGACTGAATTTATTAATGAGATTAAAAACCTGGTTGTTAAACTAGAAAATCAACAAAGTCTAGATGAGTCAATAGAATTAGATACCTTAATCAATCAGCTACAAGACCTGGAAACAGATTATGTCAGTCAATATCAAAAACATCTACAAGATATTAGTAATTATCGTCTAATTGCTAGTGTACTAATACTATTATCAGTAGTTTTTATTGCCTACAAAATAATTGGAAATTTATCCCGTACTAATCGCAATATTGTTAAAATACTAGAAGGTTTCACCCAGGAATTAGAATCCAAAGTAGAAGATAGAACTGCCCAGCTAGAAGAGAGTATTCAAAAAACTGAAGCTGCTTTAGCTCAAGCCCAAAATGCTAATCAGGCAAAAAGTAGGTTTTTGGCAAATATGAGCCATGAGTTGCGGACTCCCCTCAATGCAATTTTAGGCTTTACCCAACTAATGACTCGCGATGCTTCTATTGGCAAAGAGCAACAGGAAAATCTCAAAATAATTAACCGTAGTGGTGAACATTTATTAAAGTTAATTAATGACATTTTAGAGATGTCTAAGATCGAAGTCGGTCAGATAAATCTCAATGAAAGTAAGTTCGATCTGCATATCATGCTGAAAAGTATTGAAGAGATGTTACGCCTGAGAGCTAATGCGAAAAATCTCAACTTATCATTTAATATTGCCAGTGATGTCCCCAGAATTATCGATACCGATGAAGGAAAACTGCGTCAGATCATTATTAACCTGCTGGGAAATGCCCTCAAATTCACCGAGATCGGCTCGGTTGTTTTAAAGGTAAAAAAAGAATCAAATTATAAGTTAGCTGGCGAACAAGCAGAATTTCTCTTTGCTGATACCTATAGTCTGCATTTTGCCGTGGAGGATACTGGTCCTGGAGTGGCAGCAGAAGAAATTGGTAAGTTATTTACTCCTTTTGAGCAAACTAAAATAGGGCGACTCTCCAATGAAGGGACAGGATTAGGTTTATCTATCTGTCATAAATTTGTGGAATTGATGGGGGGAGAACTCAAAGCCAAAAGCACCGTAGGTCAAGGTAGTGTCTTCTATTTCCAGATTCCTTTGCGGGAGCAGGAAGCAAATGTGGCGATCGCCAATCAACCAGAAAGACAGCGCAAGGTAATCGCTTTGGCGGAGAATCAGCCGAACTATCGAATTCTAGCAGTGGATGATGTTCCTGCTAGTCGTTTATTACTCAATAAACTGTTGACAGGGATTGGTTTTTCAGTACAGGAGGCAGGAGATGGTCTAGAAGCGATCGCTTTGTGGAGGCAGTGGCACCCCAACTTGATTTTGATGGACATGAGAATGCCGATCATTGACGGTTATGAAGCAACTCAGCAGATTAAGGCTACGACCGAGGGAAAAAATACGATCATCATTGCTCTAACTGCCAGTGCCTTTGAAGAAGAGAGAGTAGAAATATTGTCCGCTGGCTGTGATGACTTTATGCGGAAGCCTTTCCAAGAGGCAGAATTACTCACCAAAATTGGTCAGTATCTGAATGTCGATTATCTCTATGAAGAGACGGGCGATACAGGTAGCGAAGGAGAAAAATTACGGTCAGAATTAACCCAAGCCAGTTTAGCTGTGATGCCAGAATCGTGGCGATCGCAATTATATGATGCTGCTGCTCAGGTAGACAATGAAGAAATCTTCCAGCTACTCAAAGAGATCCCAGAAGATTATCAAGCCCTCGCTGAAGGATTGGCAGACTTGGCAGAACAGTTTCGCTGTGACAGAATTATTGACCTAGCTAAGTCTGGTGACTAATGGAAATACCATCTATAGAAATTCTGAAAGCCAAAATTCTGGTGGTAGACGATCAGCCTGAAAATCTTCATCTACTGGCGGATGCTTTGAGCGGAGAAGCCTACGAGGTGAAGGGCGTAATTAATGGCGCAATGGCTCTGAGGGTAGCAAAGACCGTAGTCCCCGATCTGATTCTCCTGGATGTAGTGATGCCAGGTTTGAGCGGTTATGAAGTATGTGAACAGCTTAAAACTGACCAAGTAACCCAAAAGATTCCGATTATTTTCTTGAGTGCTAGCAATGATGCGGTAGATCGAGTCAAGGCGCTGAGTGTTGGGGGGGTTGACTATATCAATAAGCCTTTCCAGGTGGATGAGGTACTGTTACGCATTAAAAATCAACTTAAGCTACAGGCTGCTCAACAAGAAATCTTAAAGTTTAATATCGATCTTGAACAGCGCATTCAAGAGCGCACTTTTCAGCTAGAAACAGCCAATCAAGATTTAAAGCACGAAATAGAAGAACGAGAACAGTTAACGAAACTGCTGCGAGAAAGCGAAGAAAAGCTGGAAGGTATCTTAAATTCTTTGGAGGAAGTTGTCTGGTCAGCCGACCTTGCCACAAATCAACTGCTATTTCTCAACCCCGCAGCTCAAGAAGTTTATGGCCGTCCTGTAGAGGAATTATTAGCTAATCCAGATCTGCGTTTAGCTTCAATTCACCCAGATGATCGCGATCGCGTCCAATTGTCTTTTGTCAGTAACGCTCAAATAATCGATATTGAGTATCGAGTTGTTCAGCCTAGGGGTGAAATTCGCTGGGTTTGGGAACGTAGTCGCCTGATCTCCGATAGCAGTGGCAACAGCCGAAGAGACGGCATCCTGAGCGATATTACTGATCGCAAGCAGGTGGAAGCAGATTTAAGCTATGAAGCCAAGCATGATTCCCTAACGGGTTTACCCAATCGGGCGGCTTTTCTGGGTCGGGTTGATCGAGCAATTAACCACAGCAAAACCAACTCAGAATATCTATTTGCAATTTTATTTATCGATCTGGATCGATTTAAAATCGTCAACGATAGTTTAGGTCATCAAGTTGGGGATGAACTACTGGTTACCGTCGCCAAAATCTTGACCGACTGCGCCCGTAACCAAGATTTTGTAGCTCGTTTAGGGGGGGACGAATTTACCATCGTGCTGCACCAGATTCAAACTATCGAAGATGCCCAAGCGATCGCTCAAAGAATTAATGAGCAACTAGCAGCACCCTTTCAGCTACAGGGTCATGCTGTTTTCACCAGCGCCAGTATTGGGATTGTCGCTGGTAATGCTGAATATCAAGACAGTGCCGAGCTATTGCGGAATGCGGATTTAGCGATGTATCGAGCCAAATCCTTGGGGAAAGCTCGCCATGAAGTGTTTAATCCAGAAATGTATGCCGAAACCAAAGAGTTACTCACCATCGAAACCGATCTACGCCAGGCAATTATTCAGAATCAGTTTGTCCTCCACTACCAACCAATCATCTTCCTCAACACCGACAGGATTTATGGCTTTGAAGCCTTACTACGCTGGCATCACCCCTCTAAAGGCATGATTTATCCTGACAAATTTCTCAAAGTTGCCACAGAAACAGGATTAATTACGGCGATTGGAGAACTAGTATTACGCCAAGCTTGTCAGCAAATGTCCGACTGGCAGAGTCGATATCCTGCCTCAGCTAACCTCAAAATCAGCATCAATCTCGCTAGCCAACAAATCAAGGAACCTAATTTCTTAGGGACTTTAGATCGAGCGATCGCCGATAGCAACTTATCGGGGGAATGTTTGCAACTAGAGATCAAGGAAGCTATGCTGATGGACTATAAATCAGAGATCTTTGATCTATTCCAACAAATCCAATCTAGAGGAATTGGCTTAAACGTTGATGATTTTGGGACTGGCTATCTATCTTTGCAATATCTCAAGCGTTTTCCGATCAATATGCTAAAAATAGACCGCTCCTTCATCGAAGGCATGTTGCAAGACCGCGAAAGCTTTGAAATTATTAAGATGATCATTGCCCTGGCGCGCACCTTAAAAATCGGCATCATCGCCGAAGGCATCGAAAACCT
The DNA here is from genome assembly GCA_041165225.1 of Cyanobacteriota bacterium. Lineage (GTDB taxonomy): Bacteria > Cyanobacteriota > Cyanobacteriia > Cyanobacteriales > Xenococcaceae > Waterburya. The sequence goes on from JBEANW010000340.1 coordinate 4,055, forward strand.
TAAACAGCTAAAAGTCCTTAAAACTCTCAATTGTGAATTCGGTCAAGGCTATCTCTTTTCTCAGCCTTTAGATCCTGACTCGGCTGAGGTTTTTCTGGAACGGTAGGTTTTGAGTTCGGAATTCGGAGTTCGGAATTCGGAGTTTTTAATCGCAGTTGCCAGTCGCTGAATTCCTCACACAAAAATCCTTGGTAGGCGATGCTTAAACCCACAGAGGATTTCCCAAGAGATGGTATCTAGTTTGTTTGCCCAATCGTCGGCGGTTATGGCGAGATTACCTTGTTGACCGATGAGGGTGACAATATCCCCTGACTGCACCTGGGGAAGATGATCTACCCGCAGCATTAGTTGATCCATCGTAATCGCCCCAATCTGTGATGCGAATTGCCCAGCAATAATCCCTTGTAATTGATTGGAGAGGTTGCGTGGCACACCATCGGCATAACCTATCCCCACTACTGCTATTTTGGTATCTTCCTGGGTGACGAATTTGCGGCCATAGCTGACTCCTTCTCCTGGGGGGATGGTCTTTACCTGGGTGATTTTGGCTTTAACCTGCAATACAGGCTTGAGTTCGAGTACCTGGCTTAGATGAGGAGCGGGATATAAACCATATAGAGACAGGCCAACCCGCACCAAATCGTAATGAGTAGAGCGATCGCTAAGGGTGGCTGCGGAATTTGCCAGATGAACCTGGGGTGGATTTAAGCCCACCGCCTCTAGTTGAGTCATAGCAGCTTGGAAACGTTGATGTTGTAAGTCCATCATCGAGCGATCGCGCTCATCTGCCGTGGAGAAGTGGGAATAGATACTGACGATCTTTAAATTAGGTAAGCTGGTTACCAGGGAAACGAAAGCTACTGCTTCCTGCCAATTGGTTCCCAGACGAGACATCCCTGTATCTAGCTTAAGATGAACTGCCAAAGACTTACCCAGCCTAGCCAAAGTGCGATTAAAAACTACTGCTTGCTCAGAATTATAAATAGTTGCTTCTAGATCCCAAGCTGCTGCCGCTTGAATATCTTCTACGGCATTAATCGCACCCAAAACTAAGATTGGTGCAGTAATTCCGGTCGCCCGCAATTCTAATCCTTCCGGCAAAGTGGCGATCGCTAAACTATCTGCACCATGAGCCAAAGCAGTTTGAGCAACAGTGTCCGCACCATGACCATAGGCATCAGCTTTAACCACTGCCATCAATTTTGTCTTAGGAGCGAGCCAAGCTTTAAGAGTACGGACGTTGTGGGCTAGAGCAGCCAAATCCACCTCAACCCAAGCCCGTTGACGATGCACCAATAGAGATAAAGGGTTTGGATTCAAGTTCGTTTGCCGTTGCCGTTGCCAACTCACCATATCTTAATATTTATGATCCAAAAACTAGCTAATATTATGGACAAATATTAGTCTAGAAACAGATAAAGTCAAGGAGAGGTGTTAGAAATATCGCTACTTGATGTTTACAGGACAAATCTAAAACAATCTAGTTTAAGTTACAGCAACTAGTTCTGCTGTGTTACCATTCTTGATAAATAATATAAGTCTTTATTATGGGTAAGGTTTTAGTACTAAATGCTTCCTATGAACCCCTGAACATTACTAGTTGGCGTAGAGCGGTAGTATTACTTCTCAAAGGTAAAGCAGAACAACTGGAACATCGAGGTGAATTTATTTATAGTGGCTTTCCTCTACCAACGGTAATCCGTTTGCGATATTATGTAAGAGTTCCCTATAAAGAGATTCCCCTGACCCGTCGCAATGTTTTAGAAAGAGATACCAATACTTGCCAGTATTGTAGAGTAAAAGGCGACCAGTTGACTATCGATCATGTAATTCCGCGATCGCGTGGCGGAGAAGATACCTGGGAAAACCTAGTGGCAGCCTGTGTGAGGTGCAATGTGAGAAAAGGTAATCGCACCCCGAAAGAAGCCGAAATGACGCTCCAAACCAAACCTCGTCGTCCCTATAGTAGTCTGCATTTTGAGTTAATCAAATATACCCAGGGTAACTCCAACCAAGAGTGGAAGAAATACGTAATTGGTATTTAATGTAATTTAATTTTAGTTTTAACTTTTAGACGGTTACAGAAAACAAAGGTTGATGATAAACTCGAAACTCTAAATAAAAATCAATATACTTACTCCCGTACTGGGTAATTCAATAGTTACCTAAATCATAATTTACGTATGTCATCTAACCTAAACACTTCTCTAGAGCATCGTTTAGCCAGTAAAACTTCTCCTAAAAAACAGCTTGAGGCTGTGGAGGGAAAATTTGGTAAGGAGAAAAAAGATAGCGATTTAGTTACCATAGTTCAACAGTT
>JBEANW010000341.1:0-4852 GCA_041165225.1 Cyanobacteriota bacterium
CAGATTCAAGACGGTGTTGATATTATCATTGGTGCTGCCACCGAAATCGTCGCAGGGGAAGGGCATATTGTCACGGCGGGGGGAATTGATAGTCATATTCACTTTATCTGTCCTCAGCAAATCTTCACGGCGATCGCTTCTGGGATTACCACCATGATTGGCGGTGGGACAGGCCCCGCAACGGGGACTAACGCTACTACCTGTACTCCAGGAGCTTGGAATCTGAGGATGATGCTCCAGGCTGGGGATGCTTTTCCGATGAATTTGGGCTTTTTAGGTAAGGGCAACAGCAGTAAGCCAGAGGGGCTAATAGAACAAATTGAAGCTGGAGCGATGGGGTTAAAACTCCATGAAGATTGGGGAACTACTCCCGCTGCGATCGATACTTGTTTAGGAGTTGCTGATCAGTATGATGTGCAGGTGGCAATTCACACTGATACTCTCAACGAAGCAGGGTTTGTCGAAAATACTATTGCTGCTTTTAAAGACCGTGTGATTCATACCTACCATACCGAAGGGGCTGGGGGGGGACACGCTCCCGACATTATCAAAGTCTGTGGCTTAAAGAATGTGTTGCCTTCTTCTACTAATCCCACGCGACCCTTTACCGTCAATACCCTGGAAGAACATCTAGATATGTTGATGGTCTGCCACCATTTAGATAAAAATATTCCCGAAGATGTTGCCTTTGCGGAATCCCGTATTCGCCAAGAAACTATCGCAGCCGAGGATATCCTTCACGACCTAGGAGCATTTAGCGCCATTTCTTCTGATTCCCAAGCTATGGGTCGAGTTGGCGAAACCATTATTCGTACCTGGCAAACTGCCCACAAAATGAAGGTACAGCGGGGGATCTTGTCCTCCCCCCATCCAGCAGTTGCCGATAACTTTCGAGCTAAACGCTATATCGCCAAATACACCATCAATCCTGCCATTATGCACGGTATCTCCCAGGAGGTAGGTTCGCTAGAAGTAGGGAAGCTAGCGGATATTTGCCTCTGGAAACCAGCCATGTTTGGGGTTAAGCCAGAAATTGTCATCAAAGGCGGAGCGATCGCTTGGGCGCAGATGGGAGATCCCAATGCCAGTATTCCCACCCCACAACCAGTCTATATGCGTCCCATGTTTGGCAGCTTTGGGGGAGCGATCGCCAGTACTTCCCTGACTTTTATCTCTCAGGCAGCCTTAGATGCAGGGATACCCGCAGCATTGGAACTGAAAACTACTACTGTCGCCGTCCGCAATACTCGACAGCTAAGTAAAGCAGACATGAAACTAAATGATGCCACTCCTGAGATGGAAGTTAACCCCGAAACCTATGAAGTCAGAGCAGATGGAGAACTACTAACCTGCGAACCCGCCCAAAGTTTACCCATGACCCAGCGTTATTTTCTATTTTGATCAAAAGCTCTAAGCTTTAAGCTCTAAGCTTTAAGCCTTTAATAACTAACAACCTAAAGAAATAGATACATCAGTTACTAAAAAAAATCCGTAATTTTATCGGTGTAAATTGGCTAACAAACCCTACATACTAACGGGATACTTCCCTAATTTGTAATTGTTTTCCAGGAGTTGAGAGTGAATCGCCCAGGCAAAAAGTCTTTTTTCAGTAGAGCTAAAGGTGTTAAAGTTAACCCCAAATCTAAGCCGAAGGCTCAAGGCAATGCTGCCACAGCTAAAGCCTCCGTCAAGTCAAAGCCAAAGCGAGTTAAACCTAATAAACCTAGCGCGATCGCTAATCTTAGTTCTCGATTAAAACAGAATTTAACTACTAAATCTAGCTCTAAATCGGTTTCTAATACTGTTTCTAATAATCGTAGTCCGAAAAAGATTGTCCACAGCCCAACGACAAAATCTCAAAAAACTCTTAAATTAGCTACCTACATCATCACTATCACCATCGGACTGAGTACTATTTTTGGCTCGTTGATATCGATGGCAAGTTCTTTTCAGGCTACTGAATCAAAACCTGTGGCTAATACTGCCAAAGTATCAGTAAATCGTGACCACAAGGCCAAATTAGATAGTCTATTGGCGATCGCCTCCTTGGGCAAAGAAATTACTCCCCTCAAGTCTCAACTGGAGCAATTAGCCCTTCAGTATCCTGACCTACAACCACAAGTATTTCTGGTAGATCTAGACAATAAAGGCTTTGTCAATATCAACAGTAAAGCACCATTTGCCGCTGCCAGCACGATTAAACTACCTATCTTAGTCGCCTTATTTCAAGATCTAGATCAGGGAAAAATCAATCTGGAAGAACAGTTGATCATGACTAAAGATGTCATCGCTAGTGGTTCTGGTGGTATGCAGTATGAAGCACCCAATAGTAAGTTTTCTGTCCTTAAGACCGCAGAACAGATGATGACCAATAGCGATAATACTGCTACTAATATGCTAATCAAGCGATTGGGAGGCATGGCACAACTAAACCAACGATTCCTCAAAATGGGATTGGTTGCCACCGTGTTACACAGTCCTCTCCCAGACTTGACAGGCACAAACATCACCAGTTCAGCAGATTTGGGTAATCTCCTCGTGAAAATTGACGCTGGAACCTTAATTTCCTTGCGATCGCGCGATCGCATGCTGTATATCATGCACAACATAGTTAGAAATACCCTACTCCCCCAAGGGCTAGAACCAGGGGCGATCATTGCTCATAAAACAGGAGATATTAAATCTGTTTTAGGTGATGTGGGGATTATTGATATGCCTAATGGTAAACGCTATATTGTCTCCGTCTTGGTCAAGCGCCCTGATAATTCTCCCCTGGCAAAGGAGTTTATTCAAAAGGCATCCAGCACTGCCTACCAATACTTTAAACATCCCCAGACTACCAGCCTTGGCTTACAAGACCATGAAAAGCAATAAAGGAGCTTGGCGACCGCTATAAGCTTCAACAAAAGGCTTAGAGCTTATGGCTTAGAGCTTATAGCTTTTAAAGAACTGCCAAGAAACTTTTCGACACAGCGGACAAACATTTCTACTCCCATAGCCAAAGCAGTTTCATCAAAGTCGAAGCGGGGGTGATGGTGGGGATAAGCTAGTTTTTTCTCAGGGTTAGCCGAGCCTAAAAAGAAATAGCACCCTGGTACTTCATTTAAAAAGAAGGACATATCTTCGCCCCCCATAGTCTGACATTCTGGCACCACTCCCATCGGGGTTTCCACTACTTCCATGGCGACAGAACGAACTAGTTCCGCGATCGCCTGGTCGTTAATAGTCGGGGGATATAACTGCCAATGTTCTAGTTCATATGCTGCCCCATGCATCTGACATACTCCAGCAATAATAGCTTTTAGTCTGTCTCTAATTAAGGTTTCTAATTCAGGATTAAAATAGCGAATTGTCCCACTGATGTGAGCTTTATCCGCAATCACGTTGAGAGCCGTCCCAGCCTTAAATTCCCCCACGGTGACCACCGCCGAGTCTAAAGGCTTAACATTGCGGGACACAATGGTTTGCAGCGCATTAACTATTTGACTGGCTACTACAATCGAGTCTACGGTTTGATCGGGCATTGCTCCATGACCACCCCTACCCAGTATGGAAGCACGGAAACACTCCACCGCAGCCATTAATGCTCCAGGACGTACTCCCACCGTTCCTAAAGGTAGGTTATTCCAAAGATGTAAGCCAATGATGGCATCAACTTTTGGATTCTGTAATACCCCCTGCTCAATCATGGGTTTGGCTCCACCAGGGCCTTCTTCCGCAGGCTGAAAGATGATTTTTACTGTTCCTTGCCACTGATCTCGATGTTGCTGGAGATAATAGGCTGTTCCCAGAGCGATCGCTGTATGTCCATCATGACCACAGGCGTGCATCTTCCCCTCATGTTGGGATTTATAAGCTACTTCATTCGCCTCCTGAATTGGCAGGGCATCCATATCGGCACGAATAGCTAATACTTTGCCAGAGCGATCGCTCTCGATGATCGCAACCACTCCTGTTTGAGCAATTCCCCCTTGATAGGGAATATTCCATTCCTGAAGCTTTTGTTGAATCAACTCAGAGGTAATCTGTTCTTCAAAAGCTAGTTCTGGCTTTTGGTGCAGCCTGCGTCGCCAATCTACCAGGCTAGTCTGTAAATCACTTATTTCAGGACGAATTTGCTGGAGGTCAATCGGTTTAGCTGATTTAACGGTAAAAACCATCTCTGATAAAATTTTTGTTTTTTAGGTTGTTCTCAAAAATAAGCTCGACTTATCTTTATAGCTTAACCAGTTGAGGGTATTAGGGAAAAGTCAAGTATGTAATTAATGGAGATGTTTATCAAAATTAAAGGCATTTTCGATTGCATCACGCCCCTTGATCTTAGCTTCTTCTGGGGAAAGAAATACACGCTCAAAGTTAAAAGCAATTCCTGAAAAGTCAATAATACTGAAACGATATAGCTGATCTATCGAGCGATAAACTAATAATGTGTAACCATCAATACCAATTACATGTTGAATTTTCATCTTGGACTTTTACGGGGAAATAAATGATTTAAATTACTACTTTGGACTTTTTGAAGGCTTTCTTGCTTAGAATTGGGGATATTTATCAAAATCAAAGGCAATCTCGATCGCAGCGCGTCCTTTGAGATTGGCTTCTTCTGGGGTCAAGAAGATACTATCGAAGCTAAAAGCAATACCAGAACGGTCAATAATGCTGAAATGATATAGTTGATCTGGGGAACGATAGATTAATAAAGTGTAGCCATCAATACCGATTAGATTTTGGATTTTCATGATGAATGCCTGGGGGTCGATTAAGAACTTTTTTAAAACTATTTTTTTAAATGATTTTTTAGCTGCAAAGATTTAGTTTTTGCTATGTCTCATAACTTATATTAGGCTTTTTA
>JBEANW010000342.1:0-2834 GCA_041165225.1 Cyanobacteriota bacterium
CGAGACTGTTTGGAGGCAGGCAAATCGATACCATGTGCCAAGAATTGCTTTCGTTAATAAAATGGATCGCACGGGAGCCAACTTTTTTAAGGTTCATGAGCAAATCACTGAGCGTCTTCAGGCAAACGCTGTTCCCATTCAGATTCCGATTGGTAACGAAGCTGAGTTTGAGGGAATTGTCGATCTAGTACGGATGAAAGCGATCATCTACAAAGATGACCTGGGCAAGGAAATTGAGGAAACTGAGATTCCCGATGAACTTCAAGCTCAAGCGCAGGAGTATAGAGCCAAGCTAATTGAATCCATCGCCGAAACCAATGAAGCCCTACTTGAGAAGTTTATGCTGGAAGAGGAGTTCAGTGAAGCTGAAATCAAAGGAGCAATTCGTCAGGCAACGATTAAGGGTTCAATTATGCCCATGCTGTGTGGCTCTGCCTTTAAGAATAAAGGAGTGCAAGATCTCTTAGATGCGGTGGTAGACTATCTACCTGCTCCTCCAGAAGTTCCTGCAATTACTGGGGAGTTGCCTAATGGAGAAGAAGCCGTCAGACATTCTGATGATGATGAGCCTTTTGCTGCCTTAGCCTTTAAGATTGCTAGTGATAAATTTGGTCGTTTGACTTTTATTCGCGTATACTCAGGAGTCCTTGCCAAGGGAACTTACGTTTATAACTCCAGCAAGCAGAAAAAAGAGCGAATTTCTCGTTTAGTGGTGCTTAAGTCCAATGAGCGCATTGAAGTTGATGAGCTGAGGGCAGGAGATTTGGGGGCAATAGTCGGTCTTAAGCTGGCAACTACTGGGGACACTTTATGCGATGATAAAAATCCAATTATTTTAGAATCTCTATATGTTCCTGAGCCAGTGATTTCTGTGGCAGTTGAACCCCAGACCCAGAGCGATGTAGATAAGCTCGCAAAAGCTCTACAGACTCTTTCTGATGAAGACCCCACGTTTCGCGTGAGCATCAATTCTGAAACCAATCAGACGGTGATAGCAGGGATGGGAGAACTCCATCTAGAGATCTTAGTAGATCGCATGTTGAGGGAGTTCAACGTTGAGGCTACCGTGGGCAAACCTCAAGTCGCTTATCGGGAAACGATTCGTCGCCCTGGTAAGGGAGTCGGCAAATACATCAAGCAAAGTGGTGGCAAAGGTCAATATGGTCATGCCGTCTTGGAAGTAGAACCCGCAGAAGCTGGTTCAGGGTTTGAGTTTATCTCCAAAATCGTTGGTGGCACGATTCCCAAAGAATTTATCCCACCGATTGAGCAAGGGGTGAAACAAACCTGTGAATCTGGTATCTTGTCAGGATACCCTTTGATAGATATCAAAGTGACATTGGTCGATGGTTCGTACCACGATGTAGACTCTAACGAGATGGCTTTCAAAGTAGCTGGCTCTATGGCAATTAGGGATGCAGTTATGCAAGCTGCTCCCGTAGTTTTGGAACCGATGATGAAGGTTGAAGTCGAAGTTCCCGAAGAATATTTGGGGGACGTAATTGGTGACTTAAACTCCCGTCGAGGCAACATTGAAGGGATGAATTCTGACAGTGGCATAGCCAAAGTTGATGCTCAAGTTCCTTTAGCCAAAATGTTTGGTTATGCTACAGATATCCGTTCTAAAACCCAGGGACGAGGTATCTTCTCGATGGAGTTCAGTGAATATAGTGATGTTCCTCAGAATGAAGCTGAGGCAATTATCGCCAGAAATAAAGGGAACACTTTTGTTTAAATTAAGGAAAAAATAAATTAATGGCACGCGCAAAGTTTGAACGTAATAAAGACCACGCTAATATTGGTACTGTAGGTCACGTAGACCATGGTAAAACTACTTTAACAGCAGCTATTACTCTAGCTTTGGCTGCTATCGGTGGTGCTAAACCCAGAAACTACGAAGATATTGATGCTGCTCCCGAAGAAAAAGCTCGTGGTATCACGATTAACACCGCTCACGTTGAGTACGAAACTGGCAGTCGCCACTACGCTCACGTAGACTGTCCTGGACACGCCGATTATGTCAAAAACATGATTACTGGTGCTGCTCAAATGGACGGCGGTATTTTGGTAGTATCTGCTGCTGATGGCCCCATGCCTCAAACTCGCGAACACATCCTATTGGCTAAACAAGTCGGTGTTCCTAGTTTGGTAGTGTTCATGAACAAAGAAGACCAAGTAGATGATGAAGAGCTACTAGAATTGGTTGAGCTTGAGATTCGTGAGCTATTGAGCGCCTATGATTTTCCTGGTGATGACATTCCCATCGTTTCTGGTTCTGCCTTGAAAGCAGTAGAAGCTTTGGCTGCTAACCCTAAACTGCAAAAAGGTGAAGACAAGTGGGTTGATAAAATTCACGCTTTAATGGAGCAGGTTGATACATATATCCCTACTCCTGAGCGGGAAATCGAAAAGCCTTTCTTGATGGCGGTGGAAGATGTGTTTTCCATTACTGGTCGTGGTACTGTGGCTACTGGTCGTATCGAGCGTGGTATAGTTAAAGTTGGTGAGACGATCGCCATTATTGGCATCAGAGATACTCGCACTGCTGCCGTCACTGGGGTAGAAATGTTCCAAAAAACCTTGGATCAAGGTATGGCTGGAGACAATGTGGGTGTACTTCTACGTGGTGTTGCTAAGGAAGATATCGAACGGGGTATGGTTTTGGCTAAACCTGGTTCCATCACTCCTCACACCGAGTTTGAAGGGGAAGTATACGTCCTCACTAAAGAAGAAGGTGGTCGTCACACTCCTTTCTTCAAAAACTACCGTCCTCAATTCTATGTTCGTACTACTGACGTAACTGGTACGATCACTGACTACACTGCTGATGATGG
>JBEANW010000343.1:0-3003 GCA_041165225.1 Cyanobacteriota bacterium
TCTTTGGCTAAATCTTGCTGGCAAAAACGTTGCGGCTGCTTGGCTATATCTTTTTCTAGAGCAATTTCTGACTGTCCTGTTGAGGCAAAAGTTGCTGACATCAGCAGGGGATTTGTGAAGAATAAAGCCAATAAACTCAACCCTTGAAAGCAAGCAAAAACTAATTTCATTTACGAAAGCAAAATTTAAACTAAAAACTATGTCGTCTGATACTAGTCTTACAAGGGGTAAGTGTCGCCTCAAGTGGTGGAAAAGCATATGTTTTCGTAGAAGCTGAACCAAAAATCAAGCTTTGCAAATTTCCTGAAGTTGATATATCTTAAAGGTTACAGGTCTTGACGCGAGAAAAGAGAAATACATTAAATCTAGGCGAAACAATGAAAGGGAGGTGCGCCTTGGGCGAATCATTGGTTAGTTGGGAGTAACTCAACAAGTCTCCTCCTTTTCTTAGTCCCCTCCAGCCGACGCAATCGCAAAAATTCATCCATACTTCCTCATTGTACTCTCCTGTTCCGCCCAAGCTCTCATAGATTTCTTTCTGGACGCTGAAACCAAACTTACCGTTACTGTAGTGCAGCCAGAGCTGGTTGATGATACGCAAATCTTCACAGGGAAAATTGTTGATACTATCGGATTCTAACAAACAGTGTTCTTCGCGATCTGCTACCTTAAGCATGACATTCAAGGTTTCTGCGTCCGCTCGTCGCCATAGTCCATTTTTCAGGCAAGTTTCTAGGTCTTGATAAAGCTGGTTTCGGGCATTTCTTTGCAAGTCAGTTAACTCGGTTTCGGTTTCGGGGTCTACTTTACGGGTTGTTTCTTGCAAGCACCTTAAAGCCAGAGTGGTTGCTTCTTCATTATTTAAAGCAATGAGGAAACGAATTAGGTTACTGGGATTAACCAGTGCAGCATAAAGCAGAATTGTCCCGCGCCACCATTGTTCTTGCCAGTTGTCGAATAATAGTTGTTCTTGCTTGGTTTCTTTGATTTGCTTTGCTGCTAAAAATTCTTGAAAGCTGAGGTGAGCAAATTCGTATTCTTCCTCTCTTTTGACAATTAACTCGCTAACATCCCTAATTTTATCGATAAGTTCCTGGCTGGTAATGGTATCTTGGGTATCTAAATTCCTTAAATGCTTGTCAACTAATTCGGTTAAATTTTCAGCACTGATTCTTGGTTGTTTGATCTCCTGCATCAGATCTAATGCCACTCCCTGTAATACCTGTTGACTTTTAGCTAGAGGCAAGGGCATATCGATCCCCCGTGCGCGGGGACGGTCTTTTAATTGTAGTTCACAGATATCTTGATATAGTTCTGCCCTTCGTTGGGGTAAGGGTTGTCCCTGATAACTGCGATGCAAATTGACAATCATGTTTAGCAGCAAGGGGTTTTTAGCTAATGCACCTAGTTCTTCTCTCTCTTGGAGTTGCTGCAATAGGTTAGCTGTTTGCTTTTCTGCCCTGTCTCGCACATTAGCATCATCACGACCTGCTCTAATGTTAATTTCTTGAGTTAAATACCACTGACTAATAAAGCGTCTTTGCTGCTCTGGATTAAACTCTTTAACGAATAATGTAGCTCTAAGCTTAATATTACCTCTATGTTCATTAAAAGCACGGGGACGGGAGGTGATAATGAAAGTTGAATTGGGATAGCTACGAATTTGAGCGTTGAGCCATTTACTTAAAGATTCTCGCTGTTCTTCCTTAACTTCATCAAAGCCATCAAACATCACCAGCATTTTGCCGTTACGAAGATGATTCTCTGCCCAGGCTGGTGGTAATCTTAGTTGTTTACCTTCTGGCAAATAGGGAATGTGATACTTTTCAATTAAGGTCGGTAAATCTGGAGGAGAATTCGCTAACACTTCTGGCCATTTTCGTAGGTAAATCAAGACTGGTAATAGTTTGGGTGCTTTATGCCTCTTGTATCCTTTGGTCATATAAGAGTAGGTGACATGACGTAAGAGAGTGGTTTTGCCAAAACCTCCCCAAGCTAAGATAGCTAGACGACGAAAAGCAGGTATTTTGGGAGTTTGTGATAACATATCCCAAATAATTCGAGTTTCGGCTGTTTTTCGCCTCTTTCGTTGAATCCAGGGTGTCCAGGATATTCATCCCCTGCACTATCTTTAATAAAAAGATCGCTCAGTTCGAGAGGAACAAACACATCTTTGAGTAAGGGCATAAATGTACCATAGGGTTGATTGTAAACAATGGTTTCATAATCGCTGCAAGATCTACCCTGACAACTAGACAAGAATTTCGCGATCGAGATACTGCGATCGCTCACCAGAGAAATAACACTTATTCTTTTGGCAATAAAGGCTCTAGAAAAGTCAACAACGCTGGAATATCTTCATCTGCTGTTTTCCAGACTTCATCCAGGTCGATGTTATCGTATCGATGAATCAAGTTATCCCGCATTCTAGCAATGAGTGACCAAGGAATCTCTGGATACTGCGATCGCAATTCTGTAGAGATGCGTTTCACGGCCTCACCAATAATGAGCAACTGAAAGGTAATCGCTGATTGAGTTTTATCGTCATTTAGAAATGCAGCTTTATCCATATCGTGTTTGTATTTCTGTACTTTTTGAGCAGCCTTGGAAATATCGAGCAAGGAAGCGAGATCGCGGCTATTTGACATAGATAGTTTTAGCAGTAGCAAGAATTTCTTGACGACGAATCCAATTAGAACTCCGCTCGATCGCTCGTTTACTGATCAGGTCAACTGGTCTACTAAATATATCTCCGAGTTCATCCTGCATTTTGGCATGATCGAGTAGACCCCAATTAGCTGTGGCATCAAAAGCAACTAAGATATCGATGTCACTATCTGCATGAAAATCATCCCGAAGCACAGAACCAAAAAGAGCAAGTTCAGTGATTTGCCAGTGCTGACAAAATTTCGTGATTTGTTCCCTGGGCATAGCGATCGCAGTTTTCATGAAACCTTCCTGTTTTACAGCTTTACTATAATTCAATGGTTCGGACAATTTTTG
>JBEANW010000344.1:0-2515 GCA_041165225.1 Cyanobacteriota bacterium
TGATCCTCGTTTTCCTCCTGCCGAAGATACTAACTTGGTACTTAAACTGGCTTTAAAAGGCTGTAAAACAGCTTGGCTAAGGCAAATAACTGTTTGCTATCGTCAGCATGAATCTAGCGCCATGCACAAGGGTTTACCTCAAGCTCGTTCCTTGATGGCGGTGACTAATGATTTTTTTGGTCAGCCGAATCTCCCCGCCGAAGTTAGATTAATGGAACATTCAGTGCGTCACGGTACATTGCTGTGGATTGCTTGGTATCTTCATTACACAGGACATCCAACAGAAGCAATGGAATATCTTCAGCAGACATGGAATTATCGTCATAATTCGGGGATGGAAACTTTAGTCACCTGGATCGAAAGCTTTGCTGATTTTGCCCATAACTGGGGAGTAGAATTTGATGCTAACAGTTTAACTAGCTCTCCAGAATGGCAAGAGCTTTCCAAATCGTTACTTCGACCCCAGATCAGCAGCCTTAAACTTTAAAATTGCCAACTTCTGGGTTGATCCAATCAGGATCTATAATTCAGATTGGCAACTGATGTTACCCACTCATTGAAATTATGATATTTAATCTGCTATGAATATTGCTCGGACAATCTGTATCGGGTTCCTCGCTGTGATTGCGTTCGGGACAATACTCCTGATGATGCCCTTTGCGATCACGGGAGAAACCTGGAGTGGAAACAGTTTCGTTGTGGCTCTGTTCACCTCTACTTCCGCCGTCTGTGTCACTGGTCTAGCAGTGGTGGATACGGGAACTTATTTTACTTTTTGGGGGCAGTTAACTATCGCCCTGTTGGCTCAAATTGGTGGCTTGGGCTATATGACTAGCACTACTTTTTTGATTTTGCTTTTAGGACGGAAGTTTGATTTAAGACAAAAGTTTGCGATTCAAGAATCTTTTGATCGTCCCTTTCTTCAAGGTAGTAATAGTTTAATCCGTTCTATCATTGCCACTACCATGCTCTTTGAGATTACTGGCATCTTTTTGCTCTTGTTCTCCTTTGTTCCCCAGCACGGTTGGTCAGATGGACTATGGTACTCAATATTTCATAGCGTCAGTGCTTGGAATAATGCTGGGTTTAGTCTGTTTCCTGACAACTTAATTGGCTATCGGTCTGATTGGGTGGTGAATTCCGTCATCTCTGCTTTGGTGATCTTTGGAGGCATTGGTTATCAGGTAATTATTGAAATGTATCTGTGGATAGTCAGCATCATCAAAGGTAAGTCCGAGCGATTCTGTTTTTCTCTTAATTTTAAAGTGGTGGTCAGCACGACTATATTGTTGCTGTTGCTTGGTACAGTGGCAATTTTCCTCACGGAATTAAAGAATCCTGGAACTTTAGCACCCTTCAGTTTCGAGGATAAATTCTTGGCAGCCTGGTTTCAGTCCATGACTACAAGAACGGCAGGATTCAATAGTATTGATGTTGGCAAGATGACTACTGCGGGCTTGTTTATTACCATCGGCTTGATGTTTATTGGGGCTAGCCCCAGCGGTACTGGAGGAGGAATTAAAACCACTACCTTTAGGATTATGTACAACACGACTAAATCAGTCTTACAGGGTAAAAATCAGGTGATTATTTATCAACGAGAAGTCCCCAGTACCTTGATTTTGAAAGCCGTAGCGGTCGTTTTTGGGACAGTCGCCGCCATTGTCGTGATCACTATTTTAGTTTCATCTCTAGAGAGCGATATTGATCTGCTACCTGTGTTATTTGAAGTGGTTTCTGCCTTTGGCACAGTGGGCTTATCCACTGGCATCACTAGTGGCTTGAGCGTTGCTTCTAAGCTCCTCATCGTCCTGGCAATGTACCTTGGTCGAGTCAATATTCTGCTCCTTATTGCCGCTGTGATTGGTGATCCTAGCCCCAGTAATATTCATTACCCCGAAGAGAACTTACTGGTCGGTTAATTTAGTTAATTGAGTAAAAGAAGTAGCAGAAATGGTTCAACTAATTGTTTGAACCTAAAATCTTATTAGTTTTGCGTATCAAATTGCGACAATTAGCCTGAATCAGGCTAATTCAAATTTTATAGTTGTCCTAACTGTGATATAAGTATTAAGGATTGTAAATATAGCAGCGATATTCTTAGAATTTTTGTGTCAGTCACGGACATGCCTACTGTTGCTGTCAAAAATCGGCTAATTGCTCCCTCCTCTGATAAATTTCACTGGCGATCGAGCTTTTGCGCCTCATATAAGTAAAGCGCTCTTGAACAACAATTTATTGGGCAGTTTCTTGCATAAGCCCCTGATAGATAATATTTAAACCGTCAAACAAGTTTTATGACAGCAGTATTTCCTCAGAGTTCAGAATCTTCTCAATCCCCACAGTTAGCTGACGACATAAAGCTTAGAGACATCATTGATTCCCTGCCCAAAGAAGTTTTCTTGAAAAACTCCCGTAAAGCTTGGACAAAATTAGTCGTCAATGTTATTTGCGTCATCCTAGGCTATTGGGCTGTTGCCGTGTCACCTTGGTATTTGCTGCCTCTTTCCTGGGT
>JBEANW010000345.1:0-6522 GCA_041165225.1 Cyanobacteriota bacterium
TTAAGGCTGATAGACCAGACTACAGCCGTATAAAGAGCTAGATGATCAGATATTTGAGTAACCAACTCGAAATTACTCTAATCAGCTAAGTCAACTTTTCCTGCGTACTTACGAGGTCGCCGAGCCAAACAAGATTATTTAAGATAATCCTGCTAAGAACTAAAAACTACAAAAGATGTTTGAATTCTGGATCGTCATAGAGCGACTTGACTACCTCCTTAATATCTTGAGTATGGCTTTTGTCCACCACCAGGGTAACCTTGCCGTCACGAACAATTACCACATCTTTTAAACCAATGGTGACAATCACTTCGTCATTATCGCTAGCATAAATTACCGCATCTTGAGTATTCTTGCTAATATGAGTGGCCAATTCAACATTATCCTGTTCGCCTTTTAGCAGCCGCTCAACTCCATTCCAGTCCCCTAGGTCATCCCAGCCAAAATTAGCAGGTAGGACATAGGCTAATTGGGTTTTTTCCATCAGCGCATAATCAATGCTTTCCTTTTCTAGTTCGGCATAGGCATCACGACCTTTTTCTAACAGAAGATTGAGCAACTTAGGAGCATACTTGGCTAATTCGTCTAGGACAACTCCTGCCTGGAAGATGAACATGCCACTATTCCAGCTAAAATTTCCTGTATCAATAAATGACTGAGCGGTAGCTGCATCGGGTTTCTCGGTAAAGCGCATTACCTGATATACGGGTAATTGATTGAAATCTCCCTGCTGTTCTCCTTGTTCGATGTAGCCATAGCCAATGGCAGGATGGCTGGGGGTAATGCCTAAAGTTACAATGGATGGCTGAGAAAGTGCCTGTTGAACCGCAGCGTTTAAAGTTTTGTGATAGGCAGCCACGTCCCCAATCCAATGATCTGCGGGAAAAAAACCCACTACAGCATCTTTACCATATTTTTTGGATACTTCTAATGTTGCCCAAGCCACTGCCGCGGCAGTGTCCCGACCTTGGGGTTCAACTAAAATATTAGATTTGGGTAAATCGGGCAGTTGTTTCTGTACCCCTTCAGCAATGATTTCAGAGGTAATTACCCAGAGGTTCTCCCATCCTCCCGCTAAGTCTAAAAGACGGTCGGCGGTGGACTGCAAGAGACTTCTGCCACTACCATCTAGACAGAGAAACTGTTTTGGTCTTTTTAAACGGCTCACTGGCCAAAAACGCTCTCCTTTACCACCAGCCAGAATAATCGGGATTAATTTTAGTTCCATGTACTTTTTCGATAATGACGCAGGACATTGAGGGCAATATAAGCAAATTTACGCAATAAATTTCAGTTAGTAAAGCTAATTGACAACTAATCGACAACCTGTTGCCAAAAAATAGTTATAGATTACGGTGGTAATATACGATGTCGAATTTTGCTTATCTGAGAATTATTATTTATCGTCAATAATCATCAAAAGTTAAAATCTCTGAATTCTGCCAACTAGATATAGGATACATCCACATTTTTCTCAGTATACGCATCATATTCAATCTCTTTGCTTATACTCTAAAGAAGTTAAATTTGAGATATTCAAAGCAATCACCATATTACTCAAGCAATACTCAATTGATCATCGCAGCCTAGAAATCAAGATAATTTACATGAATCAAAAGCGATCGCACCCCCGTAGAACAGACTCGTGGCAGAGAAAAAATGACAGGTTAGCTAAAGCACAAACTCAAGTTAAGTCAACTGAATTGTCAACAAGCGATCGCCTTGAGGAATCATCATCGAGCCAGGATCAAGTTAACCCACTACATCAATTCTGGCGGTTTTGGTGGCAACATTCAACCTGGGGGTATTTTAATCGAGGTCTTTTTTGGGGTGGATTAGTTAGTTTGATTTCAATTTTGTCGGCGATGGGTGGCGCAGCTTTGACTAACGTTGATCTAGTTAAACAGCAAATATCCCAAAAACTCCCAGGCAATAGTAATAATACTGTAGAACCCAGTAAACAAGCTGCGGTTGAAGATTCAACTTTAACTACGCCTCTACAAATTTTGTTAGTAGAAGTTGAGTCTGACGCTGATGCCTTAGTGGGTTTTTCGCCGACGGCTAGGGGCAAGAGCAAGACAATTTTACTCCTCAAAGTTGAGCCAGAATTAAATTTGGCTCAGGTAATTAATATTCCCTTGGACTCGAAAACATCAATCCCAGGATTTGGACAGGGAACAGTCAAAGATGCCTATCGACTGGGGGGGATGGATTTATTGTCCCAAACGATTAATCATCTACCTGGAGAACTGCGGGTGGATCGTTATTTGCGGACGACTCCAGAAGTGTTTAAACAACTTATCGACAGTGGCAAGATTACCCTGGAGGGTTGCGACTCCAGAATTAGAGACTGTACCGACAAATCAGAGCAGGTTTTTCGGCAACAAGCTGCTTTTGAAACTATTCGGCAACGTTTTAATATTCCTAACTATTTAACCAGCTTTGAAACTGCGATCGCCAGAGCTAAACCCCAATTAGATACGAATATATCTGTACCAGAAATCATCTCTGTGGCGAATTATATTAAAGAGCTAGAACCAGATCGCCTGACGGTAGATTTACTCCCAGGGTATACCCCTGGAAAAGCAATTAGAAATATCCCTAAAAATATCCCCAAAAATCATCAGGGACAAGCCAAATCAGCCATCGATCAAGGAACGTCATTATCTACATCTACTTTCGATCCCCGTGCCTTGTCTGGCAGAAACCATGCTTTTCAGGGCAACTCAGTGGCAGTGCAAAATACTACTGACAATCCAGAATTAGGTAGACGAGTCGTGGCTTATTTAAGACAGCAAAATTTTCGCGATGTTTATTTAGTGGAACACATCCCGCTAGAATTGGATCAGACCAAAATTTTGACAAATCATGGTCAAGTAGAGGTAGCTAATTATCTCAAGAATGTTTTGGGGTTTGGCAACCTAGAAGCAAAATCTGCTCAAGAACAGCCAGGATTAGTCCTTCAGCTTGGTAAAGATGCAGATGCCATTGAGCTTGCTCCTAGCAACTAGCGCGAAGTTAAGGCGCGTTTTGACGGTCACGTTTTTTGTATGAAGCTTCATACAAAAAAGCTGACCTGGAAAGAATACTCTTACTCAAAAGCCGCCGTGCGTTGCGGGGATTCCCCCAGTTGTCCTAAAGGATACACCTTCGGATAAGCAAACTTCGTAAGAAGCAACTTAGATCAATATCTCAATATTTATAATACTTACGATGCTCTTATCTCAACTAAAACAGCGTTTTCTCAGCATATTAGGGATCATTGCGATCGCCATTATTTGGGTGTTATTGAAAGCAACTCCAGCGATCGCTCAAGAAAGTGCGGTGAACTATACCTACAGTGAAATACGCCAACAGGATTTCTCCCACAAGAATCTAGTGGGGGGAGTGTTTGCTGCCGCCGATGCCAGAGGCTCTAATTTTGAAGGCTCCGATGTCAGCAATTCGATTCTCACCAAGGGAATTTTCATCAACACCAACCTCAAAGACTCGAACTTCACTAGTTCTTTAATGGATCGAGTTTCTTTTGAAAATTCTGATTTAACTAATGCTATTTTTCAGGATGCCGTCGCCACCAGCACTATCTTTGAAGGGGCAACCATCACAGGAGCAGATTTTTCGGGGGCAATTTTAGACCGCTATCAAATTTCTCAAATGTGCAAAAGAGCCGATGGGACTAATCCTGTGACTGGAGTCGAAACTAGATATAGTTTGGGTTGTCGAGATTAACTTTCTTTAAGCTTAGAGCTTAGAACTTAGAGCTTAGAGCTTTTTAGTTAGACCGAATCTGTGGTGCTTGATCAGCTTGCTCAAAAGACTGAGATATTTTTGCGGGAATTACCATTTCTACTGCTGCTTTTTTGGGCTGTTTTTTACCTACAGGAGGAATTTCTAATAAATCCCTTGAGCCTGTAACTCCTTGCCCAATAAATAAGAGCAATGCCAAGCAATTCAGGGCAATATGAAGATTTCGCATTGCCAAACTGCGATAAATATCATCCAAAATAGCCAGGGAAAAAATCATCAACAAGGAAACCGCAATCCCCAGATAATAGTGGGACCAATACCATTCATCTGGTAGTCGCCAGACTCCATCTTGTTGTCCAATGATAATTAGACCCATTCCTGTTAGGGTGGCAAAGATTCCCCGCCAGAGTTTAGGTCTAGCTCTTAATAATAAAACTAGGGAAGCGATCGTGGCCACAAACAGGAGGATGATTAAAACTGCTTGAGGATTGTTTTTCGTCCACAGATCCTTGCCAATAAAACTTTTATAAACAATTGAATAGGCTAAAGCAATTAAAGATGACACCACAACGCTTGCCCCTAACCAACGACCAACTTTAACGTGTTCTCTGCCTACCACCGCAGGAATCTTATTTTTATCTTTATTGACAGCTAAACGACGCTGACGGGTTTGCCAAGCAAAGTTGGTGACAATTCCCAGCATCGGGAAAACAAAAATAATTACTAGTGCAGGATGAACCAGGGACAATAAATCCTGTTTGCCTAAAGCCGAAAAAGCTAGATACTTATGCTGGGTAATGGAAGTCCAGATATATGAGTTCATGATATCTACCAGATAAATGATTAAATTGATTAAATTAATTTAGTTTAGAGACAGGCTGGAGAGAGCCTCAGTCTCTTCTCAGCAAGTTAAAGCACAATTATGAAAATAGACTGAATTTACTCTGAAATTTACTTTGAATTTGAATTTCTTGATTTTAAATTGATTTTAAAGCTGATTGTAAAATGTACGACCAACCCCAGAATAAAATCTTTGAGACTTCTTTCGATTTGTGTAACGTATTGGTAATCATTCCTGTGCGAAATGAAGAAAATACGATCGCGGGAGTGATTCAGGATTTACGAGGTTTTGGTCTGACCAGAATTCGGGTAGTGGATAATGGTAGTGGCGATCGCAGTGCTGCGATCGCTAGCAACCTAGGGACAGAAGTTTTATTTGAGTCTCAGGCGGGTTATGGACAGGCTTGCTGGGGTGGGTTACAAGCTATGGCAAGGGAGATTGAATGGATTTTGTTTTGTGATGGCGATGGTAGTGACGATCTGAGGTGTTTGCCTGGGTTTTTCAACTTACGTCAACAAGCTGATTTAATTTTAGGCGATCGCCGTGCCACTGCTGAAGGTAAAGCCGTAATGACTCCTGTACAGCATTTTGGCAATGGATTGGCAAGCTGGTTGATTAATTGGGGCTGGGGATACCAGTACCATGATTTAGGCCCATTACGGTTGATTCGTCGCACCTCCCTAGAACAAATTGGGATGCGGGATCGGGGTTTTGGCTGGACAGTAGAAATGCAGGTTAGGGCAATTGAAGAAGGTTTAAAAGTGACAGAGATTCCCGTTAATTATCGTCCCCGACAGGGAGGCAAGTCGAAGATTTCTGGCACTATCCTTGGCAGCATTCAAGCTGGGGTGATTATTCTCAGTACTTTAGGCAAACTATATTGGTCAAAACAGAGATGCCATGACTAGTCGCTAGTTGCTGCACTCCGAACTCCGAACTCGAATGATTATGCCAAGATGCATTTGGTTGCTACTAATCGGGGCGATGATGATTGCGCCTTATGGAGATTTTCGCCAGCCATCCAATGTAATTCACTTTGGTTATGGTATTGCGGTGATGAGTTTGGGTTTTATTGGTTCTTGGAGGCTTAAAGCCCTTTCTTGGCAGTGGTTTTGGTTCGTGGCGATCGCCACTAGATTAATTGTCTTACCGATGTATCCAGGGGACGATATCTGGCGGTATCTTTGGGAAGGCTATCTGCAAAATCTCGGATTTAGTCCCTATGAGTTTGCCCCCAATGCCCAGGAATTAATCCCTTATCGTCTGGGGTGGTGGTCACAGATTAATCATCCTGGGGTTTCGGCAATTTATCCTCCTCTAACTCAATTGGGCTTTCGAGGATTAGCAAGTATTTCTCCTAACGTTATTTTATTTAAAAGTAGTTTTGCGATCGCCGATCTCTTAACTTGCTGGTTATTAACTCAAAGGTTTTCTTATTCCGCTACCACGTTTTATGGCTGGAATCCCCTGGTAATTTACTCTTTTGCTGGGGGAGGACATTATGATAGTTGGTTTATTTTGCCCTTGGTGGCAGCATGGATTGCCTGGGAACAGCAACAACGGGAGGCTCAAACCCAAAATTCCCCCCAAAATCTTTGTTTGGGAATTTCTTGGGGAAAGAAACTTCGGGTATCCCTCCTTTTGGTGTCTTGCTTAATCGGCATCAGTATTGCAGTGAAATGGATCTCTTTGCCACTGCTGGGTTTCTTTGGCTGGAGTCCTCGTCATCAGATTAATCTCAAGCTAGGGATCTTAATTGCTGGTGCGGGGATGCTACCCATCTGTTTATCGGCGATCGCTTTTTGCGCTGTAGACTCCTGTGCCTTGATTCCCACTGGTTCAACCTTTGTAAGTCATGGACGCAGCGCCGAATTTCTGCCCTATTTACTAGCCAAGATCTGGCATCCCTCCACTAAAACCAATAGTATTTTTGC
>JBEANW010000346.1:0-2873 GCA_041165225.1 Cyanobacteriota bacterium
TGACTAATTTGCTATTTATTCCATATAAACCACTATCAACAACACCAGTAATAATTCTTTTATTTTTATTTACATCAATCTGATTTACTTGTATAGTATTCTGTTTACGATTATCTACGACAGGACTTTGATTTAGATCATTAAGAAAATTTTCAAGAATATCAAATAAATCTTGTTGATTAGGTAATTTATCTAACTTATAAATTTGTTTTTTACCATTTTCTCTTTTAACAACTCTTACTGTATGGCTAGATATAAAAAAACGCACTAAGTATTTCTCCTCTGAATAAAAAATCACACTGCAACAGTTTAACGCTCTATTCTATTCATTAAGGTGAAATATCGTCATTTAAGCTTAATTTTTTCTAAATATTCGTCATATTCGTCATAATTTCGCTTGAATTGGTTATTTAAATGCTTTCTTGGTTTAATACATAAATACTATTAAACCAAAAAACATGGCTATGTTGAATAAAAAAACAAACTTTGCAGCGATCGCCGTAGGGTACGCGGAGCCTAATCACTCTTTTTCACAGTAACTCAAAGCTTGATTATCAATAGAATGCTTACCAAGAAGTTGTCTCGCTGATCGCTCGATTTATTTCGGCTTGCCTCCACAAGATGGAAATTTTAGCACAGCCTTTCCCGCTAGTTTACCCGTCTACGTTGCGTCTGGGTGGCTGTGCTTTTCGGCTACATCTTGGGTGTCGGCAAGCCTAGAATTGGGTTGATCTGCTTCCCCGCAGGTGCGATCGCGGGGAGAGAAGAGAAGAGAAAAGAGAGAGAGGATGGGTGGGGTGTCCGCTTGTTTTCGGCGGTTTTTCATATATTACTTTTTGGCTTGTTTTTATATGTCGGCCATGCTATAATTGTTGTTGTTGGTTCTTTTATTTGCCGTGTCTGTTCTCGCTTCGTCTTCCGTGTTTGCTGGTGTTGTTTCCGTTGGTTTTTCTGGTTCTCGTTCTCCGTCTGGTGGTGCTGCTGCTGCTTTGTCTGCGTTGCCTCTGGGCGGTTTGGTTCTGGTCGCTCGGCTTTTGCCCGTCGCTCTTCTCGCTGCGTGCTGTCTGTGGCTGCTGGTTCTCGCGGGTTGCTGGTGGCTTTGCCTTCTGCTGCTGTTTGCCCTCTGGCTGTCTGCCTCCTTCTTGGTCTGGTGTGTCCTGGTCGCCCGCTGGTGGGCTTGGTTCTGTTGGCTGCTGGTGGCTTGGTGCTGCTGTTCCTGTTCCCGCGCAGTTGTCTTTGTTTTAGTTCTCTTCCGTCGTTGCTTTCTCTATCTCAGAGGCGATCGCCAGTCTCGCTATTTCTTGCCAGTCTTTAACTACTCCAGCTTTAATCGCTGCTTTCATGCTGGATGGCAATCTGAGAGTCATTTTCTCGTTACAAGGCTCATCCCAATCAAACTTCTGTTTAAAACTATATTTAGTTATTTCTGGGTTTCCCCCTGGTCTACCTTTGGGCATAATTTCAAATTCAAATGTCTGTACATCTTAGCACGTCGGACACATAAATATAACTTATCTAATGCACGTCGGTCATACTATATTTCAATGTATTTAGTTAGTCGGTCATACTATAATAAAGATTAACCGAGACAGAAACCCGTCAAAGTTACATCTCGGTTAAACCCAAACGGCGGCTTTTGAGTGGGAAGCTTCCCACTCAAAACGCGCCTTATTAATAGGTAATCATCATGATAAATCAAAAAATCAAATTATCTCCCCATGGAAATTTTCAAGTAACCAAATTATTAGATACTGTAGCGATCTGCGAAGCTCAAGAAGATCGATATAACTGGGGAAATGCTACCGAAGATAAACCAGCTTTTATAGTTTATTTAGGATGTCAAAAAGATCAAGTTCCAGAAAAGATTAGATATCTAAATAATGCTCTCGCTTGTTATTGGTAGGTCGCGTTTTGGGTAAGAGTATTCTTACCCAAAAGCCGACCGTGCGAAGCTCGCAAACCCAAGCATTTAAAAGATTTCGAGGTTGAAATTAAAGTCAGAGGAATGATTAGATATTCGACTGAAGAGAGAAACGGACTAGACTTTTTGCTCTGGGCTGAGAACGGTTACGAATATATCGAGCTTGACGAATATAACTATTACGTCTCAGATTAGATGCATTACAGCTTATTAATCTTAAATTCCCCCGAATTCGGGGGATAAAACTTAATTCTCTACAAAACAATCAAATCAAAATCATGAATAGACTTAAAAAATCAAATCAATTTTCTGTTTTTGGCACTCGTCCAGCTAACTCTATTTATCTCCCAGATATCCCTTACTCAGTCCGTTTAAATTGCAAAGATGGAGGTTTATTTATCGGAGGATTTGAAGCACAGCATCGTAAAACCAACCCTGACCAAAAGATTGATATTTCAATTGTCAAAGTCTCTAAATTTTACGGTAATTTGGGTAAAACCGAGAATACTTTCTGGATTCAGTTGTTTTTTATTCCTGCTCCTGGTGTTGATGGCGTTATACTTCCGCCAAATACCGTTTGCTGTTCTTATATTAAGAAACAGTCAATCAATCATTTATTTAACAAAGTTCAGGAAATCATGAATGAAAATGACCCAGGAATAGGGATATTCTCGATTAATTTCAATCGAGAATTAGGAGAAAATGGAGCATATTATAGTGTCAATTTTGACTGGAGAGAGCGCGAAACTGAAGAGGAAAAAGAACAGTTAAATTTGATCGCTGCTTTTATGTCTGCGTATCAAAATCAATTAATCGACCTCGACGGAACAAGAGATCTAATCTGCGTTGATGGTTGGTCAGCCCAACAGCTACAGGATTTGATTGCTCAACGTCAACAAACCCCAACCCAAAAATCTAGTCTACCTGCTGCTTAATCATTAAATACATGGCG
>JBEANW010000347.1:0-8863 GCA_041165225.1 Cyanobacteriota bacterium
CCTTTGTCATTTTCTCCAGGAGCAACAGTGGCTTTAATCGAGTTGATCACACTGTTATCAGGTTGGTCATCAT
Source organism: Cyanobacteriota bacterium (assembly GCA_041165225.1). Classification (GTDB taxonomy): domain Bacteria; phylum Cyanobacteriota; class Cyanobacteriia; order Cyanobacteriales; family Xenococcaceae; genus Waterburya. Next base: position 74 of record JBEANW010000347.1, read on the forward strand.
CTGCACCACCTTCTTGTTCACTGACATTGCCGAACCCTGTGGGTTGAGTCTCAACTACGGTATAGTCGCCAGGCGTTAAATCCTTAAAGATATAGTTACCATCTGCATCAGTAGTGGTGGTTACAGGACTTCCCGCGCCATCTTTGACTGGATTACCACTCGCATCGAGTAAAGATAGAGTCACTCCTTCTACGGAAGTGTCACCCAAACCATTACGATCAGTATCTTGCGCGACACTACCACTGAGGGAACCCAGTTTGACTTCTACAAAGTCATTACCTTTGTCATTTTCTCCAGGAGCAACATTGGCTTTAATGGAATTAAGAATGTTGTCATTTGGTTGGTCATCATCTGCACCACCTTCTTGTTCACTGACGTTGCCGAACCCTGTGGGTTGAGTCTCAACTACGGTGTAGTCTCCAGGAGTTAAATCCTTAAAGCTATAGTTACCATCTGCATCGGTAGTAGTTTTAGTAACAACATTACCCTTGCTGTCTAATAACGTTAGTTCAACATTTGCCAGAGGAGCATCGCCAGTGCGATCGCCATCGGTATCTTGAGATATATGACCACTGAGGGAACCTGGTTTGACTTCTACAAAGTCATTCCCTTTGTCATTCTCTCCAGAAGCAACAGTGGCTTTAATGGAATTAAGAATGTTGTTATCAGGTTGGTCATCATCAGCACCACCTTCATTCTCACTGACATTGAGGTAGCCATTGGGTTGAGTCTCAACTACGGTGTAGTCGCCAGGAGTCAAACCCTGGAAGCTGTAGTTACCATTCACATCGGTAGTTGCTGTGAGAGAATTTCCCGCAGCATCAAGGACAGGATTACCCTTGGCATCTAACAATGAGAGAGTGACTCCTGCGATCGCTGTATCCCCCAAGCGATCGCCATCAGTATCTTGAGATACATTACCTGTAATATTGCCTGGAGGAGGATTATCCACCTTGACAATCACTCCCGCAGGAATCGATTCGTCTCCGTCGGGAATGATGATCGCTAAATTAGTAACTTCATTTTTTGAACCGTCATAAGGATTATTGATCCTCATGCGATAAGTAATATCAGCAGAATTCTTAATATTAATATTGCCAATATTACGCCCGTGATTAATACCATCATCGTCAAAAGGAAAAGGAGTACCAGTTGCATCATCCGCAATAGGAATACCATTAACCGTTGCGCTGCCTGGGATATAACTTGCCCCAGTAGAAACAGTATCGGTCATTTCAACGTTGCTTAGGTTTGTTAAACCATTATTTTTAACGTCAATGGTGTATTTAAGGGTGTCACCTGGGTTGACTTTGCTATTGTTATTAAGATCTATAGCCAGTTCAGCTTGTTTACTAGCGGTAGAAAGAGGCAATGGTGGTACGGTGTTGCCGATATCGAGAGAAGGTGCGCCTCTATTGGCAATATCTGGATCTTGACCCCAAGCAACACTAATATTTGTACCATCAACAGTATAAATTCGCGCCCCAGTCATATCTTTGTCTGAGGTATCGCTGATTTTCAGAGAATCTAATCTACTGATATCAAAATGCTGATCGTATTTACGACCATTAGGATCGGTTAAAGCTCCTTTGGTTAGATCTCCACTGTAGTTAACGTAGACCCGAGTATCTTTAGTGGGAGTTACCCAAACAGGGCTAAAATTTTCATCAGGCTTCCCATCAACAGGACTTACATCATTACTGCCAGGTGACCAACCAAGAACTACGACTGGGGAAAGACTATCAGTAGGAGGCAAGGTGTGACCCCAGTCGAAAGTAGCATTGTTACTGGAGTTGGCACCGAACTCCTTAGAATTTCCTAAACCTGTACTAACAGCGGAGACAGTAGCAAAATTATTGTTGGAAAAAAAGTGATGTCCAGAGGTGCTAGTTAAGATAACTCTTTGGGTTGAACCTGGAGTAACGGTAATATTTTTAGTAACAATATTATTGTTAGAAGTATCACGGTACTCATAGCTAACGTTGATGTTAGTATTGTTCGGGTTAAATACAAAAACACTAGTGGGGTTGTTGTTAGTGTCACCTACAGGAGTGTAGTAACTATTTGATAGTTGATCATCAGGATAAAGACTATACCAACGAGAGGCATAATACGTTGACAGACCAGTTGTTTCAGGATGAAGATCCGTAGCTTCCGACTTATTACCCGTAATTAAATTAGCTTGAACTGGTTGCGAGGTGGTAATAGAAGCCCCTGTCTTGATTCCACCATTAATGAATTTAACTTCGCCTTCGTTTAAGGTTGCGGTAATTTCGCTAATACCATCAGCATTGGCATCAATATTAACCGTTGTTCCATTCTTGGAAGCGCTAACTAATAAACCAACATATTCAAATATCTCGTCTACACCAGTATTAACATTTTCACCTATGGGAACTTTGAAACTCTTACCGTAATTTAGGGTATCAGTAACTTCCCAGGAATCAGCTAACAGTGTTGAAGATTGACCAGCCCACCCAGTGCGAGTTACGGCGATCGCTTTGGAAGCACCGATTTTATCTCGACCATCAAATTTAATCTGGGCAGTACTTCTAGGAAGGAGAATATCATTTTTCAAGACTGAGACACTACCACCATTTAACTTATCGGTGGTAAAGCCTGGGGGAATACCATTTGCGGGGTTGTTATCTCCCCAAATTTGGGTTGTGCTTTGAGTTGGATTGTTGAGGTCAACTTCATAGCCATCTTCCCAATGATCGTAATAGATAACAGTGTTGTTGCTCGATGCCGTGAGAGAGATGATCGATGTTATAGGCGATATCGGTGCAAGGGATAATGGAAAACCATCTGTTCCTATTCTGGGCGTTAATGCTTTTAAAGCGTTTAAAAGGTCAGTTTCGGGGCCAGGAACATAGAAGGTTTGGGCAACTGGAGGCAGCTATCTCTGCCCCTGTTAAGCAATGCAACTTAGCGATAAATTCTGCCCCAGCATCTCCCTCAGCAACATTGCAACCATAAATCAAGAGAGTGAGTGAATTCCAAACTTGTAATTCTTGCTGATATTTATCTAATGTGTCGAGACTAAGCTGGGCATTACCGAGATATAGACAGCCAGGAGAACCATGCGAAACTATATGTATCGCCGTTAAATCATTTTTACAGTTTAAAACTGCCGTAATTTGTTCAATCCCATCGCGATCGCTTCTTAAAACTACAATTTCTATCCCTGGTAATACTCCTTGGGCGAGTATTTGATAGTCTTCTACCTGGGAGTCAATAAAAATAATCTCTTGAGTAGGGACAAAAATATTGTCAGCGATCGCACTATTATTAATCATAAATTTTTGGTGGCTACTATATTTCATACTGAATAGATATAAAACTTGCAAATTATTCGCCTAATATTGACAATTGAATTTGGTATTATCTGTTTTTAATATTTGATTGAAATGCTAAAAATAAAATAGATAATATTCAAGATTGAGATCACATAAGCTATCAAATGTAGATCACATAATTATCATTTTTTATAAGCTAATTGATTACTGAATTAGATGCCATCAGTAGAAAAAGCTAAAAAAAACAGCGAAAATAGAAATGTAATATACGTTACAGTATTTTTATCCAAGTATTGATCAGATAAATAGACTTCGACTTAGCTATTAGCTATTAGTTACTTGAAAGGCAAAAACTAAAGACTAAAAACTATCACTTTTAACATCAATAAACGGTCACTCTTTCTTGAGCCTGATTATGGAGCATCTCAGCAATTCTAAAAATCTCTTGACCAGTATGCAGATACTGATCGTTATAGTTCATGGTAAACCACTCCAATTCTTTAATCCCATCCCCAATATGATTGAGGCAATAGTAAAGATTGCTAGCAACGCTGGCTAGCTGAGGAGGATTAGGTCGGGATGACAACTTCTGTTGGGCTTGTTGCCAATATTCATTACAGCTATCCAAATAAGCCTCAAAATCTGACATCAAACTATCATCAAAGGGATCTGCCGACAGATTATCTATTTCTGGCTCTAGGGGTTCAAGAATTTGACTAACTAAATCATGAATTGGGAAATATATTTCTTGTAGCCACTGCTGATAGCTAATTTCTGGAGAGGTACGTCTTTGCTGATATTGTTTTTGGGCAGCAGCATTGCGAGTCTGTCGGCTCACCCAAAAATCACTGGTTTGCCCTAGCTGTTGTTGTCGGTCATAGATGCGCCTACTTTTGCTGTTGCCCAAAATTTCGTAGGCAGCATTTAAAGCAACAATGCGATCGCAGTTCTGAGTTCCTGGTTGACTATCGGGGTGAAATTCCTTGGCTAAACGACGGTAGGATTGCTTAATTTCCTGTTGAGTGGCTTGGGGATTAACTTGGAGAACTTGATAGTGATTCACGACTCGACATTGATTAAAGTAGGCGGATAAGGAAAATTTTGCTGCCTTTAGGATGCAGCTAGTTAATTACAAGGCTTAAAGCTTAGAGCTTAATTAAAGATAGGTTGATCCAAATCAGCAAATAACGGCGTACTGAGATAGCGCTCACCAAAGCTAGGTTGAATCATCACAATTAGCTTATCTTTATTTTCTGGTCTTTGGGCTACTTTCACTGCTGCTGCGAGGGCTGCACCTGTAGAAATACCTGATAATAGACCTTCTTCACGGGCTAAACGACGACCAAAGTGAATTGCCTCATCATCAGTAACCGTCACAATTTCATCAATTAGCTCTACTTTTAACACCTCTGGAACAAAGCCTGCACCAATGCCTTGAATTTTATGAGGCCCTGGTTGACCACCTGAAAGAACTGAACTACCAACGGGTTCAACGGCGATCGCCTGTAGTTCAGGCTTATATCTTTTCAAGACTTCTGCGATTCCCGTAATAGTCCCACCAGTACCAACTCCTGCCACAATCATATCTACTTGCCCTTCCGTATCTGCCCAGATTTCTTCAGCGGTGGTACTTTTATGAATTTCAGGGTTAGCAGGATTGTTAAACTGTTGCAACATATAAGCATCAGGGAGACTATCACTAATTTCTTGCGCTTTTCTGATGCACCCCCCCATACCTTCGCTACCAGGAGTCAACTCTAGCTGTGCGCCATAGGCTTTTAACATTGCTCTTCGTTCATGGCTCATGGTTTCGGGCATAGTCAAGATTAGCTTATATCCTTTGGCAGCCGCCGCCATAGCCAGGGCGATTCCCGTATTGCCTGAAGTTGGTTCTACCAAAATAGTTTTCCCTGGGGTAATTATCCCTTCAGCTTCCGCAGCATTAATCATATTGACTCCAATACGATCTTTGACCGAGGCAGCGGGATTCATCCCTTCGAGCTTAACGACGATCTTGGCTACACATTTTTCAGCTTGAGGAATACGATTTAGCTGTACCAAGGGAGTTTTGCCTACTAGTTCAGTAATATTTTTGGCGATTTTCATAGGATGCGATGTATATAGATCTTAGATTTAGCTAGCCTATATTCATTTTGCTTGTTTGTTGCCTGCTCTACCCAGCATTTTTTCAATAATTCATAATTCAGGGTTGCCTAATTAAGCTCCCAAAACTATCCGCCCCCACAAGTAAGTAACTGAGTTACTACCTATGGGGGCGGTCTAGAGGGTCTCTTAGTCGAAACCTAACTGCTGGAAGGATCTCCAACAATGTCTATCTAGTTACTTCCGTAGAAGCTCAAGATGTGACTGTTTACAGAACAGCCCCAGCACGCAGCTGGCTATCATCAACTAGAAGACCCATGTTACTACTGTATTCTGTCATGAGCATCACCTCCTATATCTCTAAAATGGCTAATTGATACTTATGTATCTAATTATTAATATAGCGAAACCATATAGTTTTGTCTAGTTGACTACTGAGAACGCCTGATGTACTAGCTAGTTTTTAGATTGATCTTAGAGAAACACACCGCCAGAGACTTCAATTCTTTGGGCATTTACCCAGCGGTTGTCTTCCGAGAGTAACGAGGCGATCGCCCCACCAATGTCATCTGGTACACCCACACGCCCCAAAGCAGTTTGGGAGGCAATAAAGTCGTTGATCTGTTGATTGTCACGCACTGCGCCACCGCCAAAATCTGTTTCGATGGCACCAGGGGCGATCGTATTAACGGCAATCTGTCTTTCCCCCAGTTCCTTTGCCAGGTAACGGGTCAATACCTCTATCCCCCCCTTCATGGTTGCATAGGCGGAATATCCTGGCAGGGTAAAGCGAGCCAAACCAGAGGAAATATTAACGATCCGCCCCCCATCTTTAATCATTGGCAGAAGTTTCTGCGTTAGGAAGAAAACACCTTTGAGGTGAACATTCATTAAGTGGTCAAAGTCTTCTTCAGTTGTTTCCATAAAGGGTTTATTTATGCCAGTCCCAGCATTATTCACTAAAAAGTCAAACTGTGATGTCTGCCATTGCTCCTGAAGCAACTGGTTAACTTTTGCTACAAACCCCTCAAAGCTTTTTGTGTTAGCTGTATCTAGCTGTAGAGCAGCAGCCTTGCCCCCCATTCCTGCAATTGCAGAGACAACGCTATTAGCTTCTTCTGCGCTGCTGTGATAGGTCACGATGACATCGACACCTTTTTTCCCCAGAGCCAAAGCCGTATTTTTGCCTAGTCCTCTGCTTGCTCCCGTTACTATAGCGATTTTCGCTTTGTTTTCAGTCATTGCTCGATCCTTCTCTGTGTTTTTGATACAAATTCATCATAGGTTTGCATAACTGGTTTTTAAATACATAAATCTCCCAGATGATTGCCTAATTCTCTCAAACATGGTATTTACTAAGATAGTTTTTTCCTATAATTAGGTTGTAAATAATGAGCTGCAAATGTAGCTAAACTGGTTGAGAATTAAATGAGAATTAAACATGAGCGTTGAAGCAATAGGGCGTGAAATGACTATTAGCAAACAAATAGCAACCTTAGTCTCAAGACGCACCAACGAAAAAGGAAATGGCACTCATGCAACAGCGATCGCACCGTTAGAATTTATGCGACAATCGGCTACTTTTGTGACGATGCGCGATGTTAGCGAACCAACTCTCGGCATTGTGCTGCAAGGAAAAAAAGAAGTATTACTGGGAGAGGAAACCTATTGTTATGGGGTCGCTCAGTACTTAGTTATCTCAGTCGATTTACCGCTTTATGGATATGTCACCGAAGCAACACCAGAACAGCCTTATCTGGGAATTAAGCTAGATTTAAATGCAGTTCAGTTATGCGACATTATGTCTCAGACTCCCCCCTGTACGGTCGCAAAAGAATCTGTTAGAGGTTGGTTTATTAGCAATGCTGCATCCTCATTAATGGACTGCTTTCTTAAGCTAGTAAAGCTTTTGGATACACCCCAAGATATTCCGTTTCTCGCACCTTTGGTCATTCGCGAGATTTATTATCGCCTTTTGGTGGGAGAACAGAGCGAAGCAGTTCGTCAAATTGCCACGTCTGGCAGCAATATGCAGAATATTGCTAAAGCGATCAAACTAATCAAAACTAACTTTGCTAAACCGATACGGATTGAAGATTTAGCCGAACAGGTTAATATGTCTTCTTCCTCCCTTCACCGCCATTTCAAAGCGGTCACGTCGAGTAGTCCATTGCAATATCAAAAACAACTAAGATTATTAAAAGCGCGCCACCTGATGCTTGCCGAAAATGCCGATGCAGCTAGTACAGCATATCAAGTTGGTTATGAAAGCCCTTCGCAGTTTAGTCGCGAGTATTCTCGTATGTTTGGTGCTTCTCCCATTCGGGATATCGAACGTTTACGGCTAGTCTAAACCCCATCTAGACTGAAATCCAAAGTTTTTCAGTTAATCATAATCCCCAATACTCAATTCTTTCTTGCAGCCATCCAGATTCTTTCCATCCTGCGATCGCCTGATTGACTTTTGCACGTAATTCTTTGTATTGCAATCCTTTGGGCATCACTACTGCTAATGCTTCACCAGATAAACGTTCTGGCAGGAGATGATAGTTGGGATATTCCTGGGTTAAACCAGTCAGAATCGAGCGATCGCCAGCAAAAGCATCAACCTGATCAGTTTCCATTAATTCTAAGGCGGCTGCATAGGAAGCTACCCCAATTAAAGCAGCGTTGGGTAGTCGATACTGAATTACGGCAATCGTGGCAGAGTTTTTCAGTACGGCAATTCTTTTTAGGGGGAGGCTATCTGCATTCTCAATCTGCGGATTTTTGGTAACTATGCCTGTTCCGTCTAGATAATAATAAGGACTAAAATCGACGATCCGACTGCGGGAGGTGGTCACTGCTACTCTAGCGATCGCTAGATCCACCTCATCTTTGAGAACTACTTGCAATCGTTCGACGTTATCAACAGGGACAAGTTTAATTGCTGCTGGATCACCTAATAATTCCGCTGCCAATTTATGAGCAATATCGATTTCTAAACCCGCTAAGTTACCATTTTCCTGGGTAAAACCTAAAGGACGCAAATTGTTTTTAACAGCGACTTTTAATTCTCCCTGGGATTCAATTTCCGACCATTCCCTGGCGGCTATAGACTTTGGTGTGATTGTCAGGAGAGCGATCGCCAAACTAAGAGAAGATATCACTGTGATTGAATTTAAAAGTCTATTTAAAAACCTGTGTTTCATCCTGGTGTTGATGATCGATAAAAATAGATAAAAACTGTAAAACTCGGCTTCATAGTCAAAACCGAGTCTCTACAAGATTTATCGCCATTCATTCAATTAAATTTTGAATTTAATTCGCTGATTGAGCTACTTCCACTACTTTAGTAAAGGCTTGAGGATCTACCATTGCTAGCTGGGCGAGCATTTTGCGATTTAAA